>CAXSIE010000028.1:5550-9531 GCA_964237295.1 uncultured Flavihumibacter sp.
CTGGATAATGATGATTATTTAAAAACAGAAGGAAAATATGCTCCGCCTGCTTTGAAAGGAAAGATTGAATTTGATAAGGTATGGTTTGCTTATGTTGAAGACAGATATGTTTTAAAAGATGTATCATTTAAGGTAGAAGCAGGTGAAACCATTGCTATAGTGGGCCATACGGGCAGCGGTAAAACCTCTATAGTAAGTTTGATCAACCGGATGTATTATATCCAAAAAGGCGGGATCAGGATTGATGATATAAAGATCGAAGACTTTAAACTGGAGCCTCTGCGCAGTAATATAGGAGTGGTGCTTCAGGATGTTTTCCTGTTTTCAGGCTCTGTCCTGGATAATATTACACTGCGAAATCCGGATATCAGTCGTGAAAAAGTTATTGAAGCTGCTAATCTGATAGGGATGCATGATTTTATTATGGAACTTCCCGGCGGTTATGATTTTAATGTAATGGAAAGAGGTAACAGCTTGTCGCTGGGTCAAAGGCAATTATTATCCTTCATCAGGGCTTTATTGTACAATCCTTCCATTCTTATACTGGATGAAGCCACCTCTTCCGTTGATACAGAATCGGAATTGCTCATTCAACATGCTATTGATACGCTTATAACAGGACGGACTTCCATTGTGATAGCGCACCGGCTGTCTACCATCCGGAAGGCAAATAAGATCATTGTTCTGGATAAAGGTGAAATCAAGGAAATAGGAAGCCATGAAGAATTAATGGAAAAAGGAGCTTTTTATTACCAGTTACACCAGATGCAGTTCGAGAAACAGAAGGTGATCGCTTAGGAATGGCTGTCATCTTGCAAGCTATTTTTTGGTTATACAAAGCACTTAAAAGATCAACACTCTTATTAATTACATACTTAACCTTAAACTACTAGTTAGTAGCCAATTGTTTTTTCCCAATTATCGCTGAAATTTCTTTTTTTAAGGCGCTCGTCCTTATCTTTGCGGCAAATTAACAAACAGGTATGACAGGAAACGGCGTTAAATCATTACTGGTAGCGGTTTTAAGCCTAAGTATGTTATTTAGTTTTAATGCGTCGGCCCAGGAAAACAATCAGGATCATGTAGAGAAAGCTGACCTTAAAGATGCTGTTGAAAAAAAAGGTTTCGACGCCAATGAAGTCATTTTCGGACATGTGAAAGATGCGCACGAGTTTCATTTTTTGTCTTATGAAGGAAGTGATGGAACAGAGCATGAAGCATCCATTCCCCTTCCGGTTATTTTATATTCTCCTCAAAAAGGTTTTTCTTCTTTTATGTCTTCCGCTTTTCATCATGGTGCTGAAGCGGATGGTTACAAACTGGTAGATGGTAAGATCATTCCTACTGATCCTTCCGTAAAAGTGTATGATATTTCCCTCACCCGTAACGTTGTTCAAATGCTGCTGGCTTTAATGGTTTTTGTTTGGCTGATGCTCAGCATTGCTTCAAAATACAAAAAGGGTATCGGTACCAGCACAGCTCCTTCCGGTACTCAGACTGCCATGGAAATGGTAATCGAGTTTGTGAGGGATGAAGTTGCAAAGCCTAATCTGGGACCAAAATACCAGAAATACCTTCCTTACCTGTTAACGGTCTTCTTTTTTATCCTTATAAATAATATTTTTGGATTAATACCCGGTTCTGCCAATGTTACCGGAAATATTGCCTTCACCATGGTGTTGTCGTTAATATCGTTTATTATAATAATTTTCAGCGCCAACAAGCATTACTGGAGCCATATAATCAATCCTCCTGTTCCGATCGGTGTTAAACCTATCCTGATCCTGGTTGAAGTACTTAGTATCTTTACAAAACCTTTCGCCTTAATGATCCGTCTTTTTGCAAACATGCTGGCAGGCCATATTATTATCATATGCCTTGTTTCACTGATATTTATCTTTGGAGGATTGAATAAAGGGGTGGGCTGGGCATTTTCGCCTATATCTGTGGGATTTTCTGTTTTTATTTATTTTATTGAAATACTGGTTGCTTTTATCCAGGCTTTTATTTTTGCAAATTTGTCGGCAGTATTTATCGGACAGGCAATTGAAGATACCCATTCCCATCCTGAAGAAGATCATCATTCGCATCATGCCGGTCAGTATGATGACGCTGTGGTAGTGTAGTTAATACAGAATTTGAACAAGTTCTTTCTTAAACAGTATAAATACACAATTATGGATTTACTAGTATTGTTAAGCACGACTCCCTGGGCTAATGCAGGTGGAGCAATCGGTGCAGGTCTGGCAGCAGTAGGCGCCGGTATCGGTATCGGTCAGATCGGTAAAGGTGCCGTAGAATCTATTGCACGTCAGCCTGAAGCTATCAATGACATTCGCGCTAACATGATCCTTGCAGCCGCCCTTATTGAAGGTGTTGCGTTGTTTGGAGTTATTGCAGGTATACTTGCAATGTTCGTGTAAAGCAATTTATTACTGCACACAAAGCACAGGGCGGCGGGTGCAGTAATCTTACTACAATTATCAGTCAATAGTTAAATATTTATTATGGATCTGTTAACCCCCTCGTTTGGTTTAATAATCTGGACATTATTATCTTTCCTGATCGTATTCTATATTTTAAAAAAATATGCCTGGAAACCTATACTTAACTCCCTAAAGGAAAGAGAAACGATCATTTCCGATTCCTTATCAACCGCTGCTAAAGTAAAAGCTGAAATGGTTCAGTTGAAGAGTGAAAATGAAGCATTGCTTGTTAAAGCACGCGAAGAAAGAGCCGGTATGATCAAAGATGCGAAGGATATTTCCGATAAAATGGTTTTAGATGCCAAGGAACGAGCTAAGCTTGAGTATGACCGCATCATTGCAAATGCCCATTCAGCTATTGAACAGCAAAAGATGGCGGCGCTGATTGATGTTAAAAACCAGGTAGGAAACCTTGTAATTGAAGTTTCTGAGAAGATCTTACGCAGGGAATTAAGTGATAAGGCTGAGCAGGAAAAATATATTACCCAGCTTGCGGATAACGTAAAGCTCAATTAATTTGAAATTATAATGTAAGATGAGATTACTTGCAGCATTTTAATTTCAAATACTTAAACCTAACAGATGCAGAATCCACGTTTAGCAGGAAGGTATGCAAAGTCTATAATTGATCTGGCTGTTGAAAAAGATCAGCTGGATATCGTTTACAGAGATATGCTGTATTTGCAAAGTATCTGCAAATCAAGCCGGGAATTTGTGAGCCTGCTGAAAAGTCCTATTATTAAAGGAGAAAAAAAACAAAAGATACTGGACGTGGTTACTAAAGACAAAGTTGGTGTGCTTACTGCATCATTCAATGAACTGATGGTAAAAAAAGGAAGGGAAGAAAGTTTGCCTGAAATTGTGAACGCCTTCATTGACATGTATAACGGCATCAAAGGTATTCATAAGGTAAAGTTAACCACTGCCCAACCGGTAAGCGAAGCATTGAAGCAAAGCATCGTTGATAAGTTTACAGCTACCACTCCTTTACAGCATATAGAGCTGGAAGCAGCCGTAAATGAATCTTTAATAGGTGGGTTTGTACTGGAATTTAATAATACCTTAGTGGACGCCAGCATTCTGAGAGACTTAAAGGATATAAAAAAGCAATTCATGGATAATAGTTATATCCAAAAAATAAGATAGTTACACCGGATAATAATTTTTAAACAAATTTATCAGAGCACATGCTCGGAAAGCTATAAGTATTAGCAAGAAATCTAAAAAACGATAAACCATGGCGGAAATCAAACCAGACGAAATTTCAGCTATACTGCGTCAGCAGTTAAGCAATTTTGATGTGGGTGCTAATTTGGAAGAAGTAGGTACCGTACTTCAGGTGGGTGATGGTATTGCCCGTATTTACGGGTTGAACAATGTACGTTCAGGTGAGCTGGTGGAGTTTGAAAACGGAGTAAGAGCCATTGCGCTGAATCTTGAAGAAGACAACGTTGGAGTGGTGTTAATGGGTGACCAGGGAGATGTAAAAGAAGGT
>CAXSIE010000028.1:9541-13841 GCA_964237295.1 uncultured Flavihumibacter sp.
TTACCCGTACCGGTAAGATCGCTTCCATTAAAGTAGGTGACGGTCTTGTGGGAAGGGTTATCAATACATTAGGTGAGCCGATTGACGGTAAAGGGCCTATTACCGGTGAATTGTATGAAATGCCCCTGGAACGCAAAGCCCCGGGTGTAATTTTCCGGGAGCCGGTAAAAGAACCGCTTCAAACAGGTATCAAGGCGATTGATGCAATGATTCCCATCGGTCGCGGACAACGTGAACTGGTTATCGGCGACCGCCAGACGGGCAAGAGTGCTATATGTGTGGATACTATTATCAATCAAAAGGAATTTTATAAGGCCGGCAATCCGGTGTATTGTATTTATGTGGCAATCGGACAGAAAGCCTCTACTATTGCCGGAATAATGAACGTATTGCAGGAAAACGGCGCAATGGAATATACTACCATCGTTGCAGCTTCTGCATCCGATCCCGCTCCCCAGCAATTTTATGCTCCGTTCTCAGGCGCTGCTATCGGTGAGTTCTTCCGGGATACAGGCCGTCCGGCACTTATTATTTATGATGACCTCTCCAAGCAGGCCGTTGCTTATCGTGAAGTATCGCTTTTGTTAAGAAGGCCTCCGGGACGTGAAGCTTACCCCGGAGATGTATTCTACCTGCACAGCCGCTTGCTGGAAAGAGCAGCGAAAGTTATTAATAAAGATGAAGTTGCACGCAAAATGAACGATCTTCCTGATTCTATCAAACATCTTGTAAAAGGTGGCGGGTCGCTTACTGCATTACCTATTATTGAAACGCAGGCTGGTGACGTCTCTGCATACATTCCTACCAATGTAATTTCAATTACCGACGGACAGATATTTTTGGAGGGTAACCTGTTTAATGCAGGTATCAGGCCGGCGATTAACGTGGGTATCTCGGTAAGCCGCGTGGGTGGTAATGCGCAGATTAAATCTATGAAGAAAGTAGCGGGTACCTTAAAGCTCGACCAAGCTTTGTACCGAGAAATGGAAGCGTTTTCCAAGTTCGGTGGCGATCTTGATGCAGCAACAAAAGTGATAAAGGAGCCCGAAATGTAGAAGTTCTTAAGCAACTCCAGTTCTCACCCATGGCGGTTGAAAAACAGGTAGCCATTATTTATTTGGGAACACAGGGTTTATTGAGAGATGTTGCCGTTAAAAGGGTAAAAGAATTTGAAGCGCATTTTTTGGTGGAGATGGAAAACAAGTACCCTGAAATACTGACTGAATTTAAAAAAGGCAATCTTCCCGAGGATGGGATTAAGAAAATGGTTGACCTGGCAAAAGGACTGATGCCGGCTTACAAATAAGTTTTGTTTGCGTTGATTTATTGAACCACGGAGTTATACCGGAGCGGAAGAAGAGGTTACACAGAGAATGTCTCTGTGTAACCTCTTCTTCTTCTCCGGCTTTCCCTCCGTGGTTCAAAGAACTTCCTGAAATGGGAAATGCAGTTATTGATCCTACATCTTCAAATAGCTACTGACAGGCTAAACAACTAAGCTTACGATTTAGGATCATATTTTGTTAGCTTTCGCTTATTGATTGCCGAACATTAAATTGATTTCATATTGATGTAGCTAAGCAATTACTAAAACTCTTTCATGTCAGGTGTTATAAAAAACCGTTTACCCATATCCATTGCTTTACTGCTTACATCTTTTTTTTATGCTGCATCCGCGTTCGCTCAGGCGAATATTTCAGTGGACGTGAGCCAGGTATTAAAAACGCTTCCCACCCATTCAGTTGGAATCAATGTTAACTACTTAATGGATGGAAGTTATATTTCCCCTGCCACCACCAGTAGCACCACTGCCACGTTAAAAAGCATGAATGCTGCATTGCTTCGTTATCCCGGTGGTGAAAAATCAGATAATTATTTTTGGTCATCCGCCCCATACGATCATGCTAACCCTTCGGTAATATTATCGGGTACCTGCCAGTTTCCTTCTAATGACGGCCGCTTTGTTCAGGCTGATTTAAAAACCAGTAAACCTGAAGTGCTCGACTTTGATGAATTTATGGTAATGGCCCGTGCGGCAGGTGCAGAGCCTATGTTAGTGTGCGCTTATGATGCTGCTTATTATGGTGGCAGTATTGAAGCTACTTACCCATGTGGTATAAAACCAACCCTTGATCAACTGATTAATAATGCTAAAGAATGGGTGCGATATGCGAATAAAACCAAAAATTATAATATTAAATACTGGTGCATTGGAAATGAAAGCTGGAATAACTGTTTGTATAATGGTTGTGTGAGTGCTGATCAATATGCTATTGATATTGTAAAATTTGCCAACGCAATGCGTTCCATAGACCCGACAATAAAAATAATTGCAAATGGCCTGGGTTCGGTCTGGTGGCAAAAACTTGTAACAAATGCTGCATCAGCCAGTGTAATTGATTACCTGGGCGTTAGCTGTTACCCGGTATATAACTACAGTAGCGGCTATGACGAATACAGGAACAATAATTATGATTTAAGGGATGATGTGAAAATAGCAGCCGATGCTATTAACAATTTTGCTTCAGCTGCAGATAAGTCAAGGATCAAAGTTATAGGCACTGAATTTAATTCAATTGACTGGAGCGGGATATGGGTTGATAATAATGATGTAGGGCATGCGTTGCTGTCTGCAGAAATTTTAGGTCAGAGCCTGAGGACTCCGGAGGTTGAATCTATGCTTTTCTGGAACACGCGTTGGATTGATAATGTTACAAAACCCAATGATATCTTTGATGCGCTGAACAAAAATAGTGGTACCAATGCAAATGGACTGATGCTTTCAGCCATGTATAATAGTATCCTTCCTAAAATGGTAAAAGTAACAGAAGAAGGTAAGATAAAAACTTTTGCTTTTTATGATAATACCAGCAGTAAGCTCAATATTATCCTGATTAATAAAGACAATGTAAGCCAGCTGGCTAATGTATCAGTAGCAGGTTTCAGTCTTAACCCTGCCTGTACAAGATGGGAATATAAAGGCACTGACATGAATGATACGCAGCCTGCATACACTTATAAAGATTCAGTGTCGCCCGGTAAATATCCTTATTTGATTTCTTTACCGCGTAATTCTATTACTGTTTTAAAAATGACTGCTTCTACTGTTGCATTGCCATTACCGCTTATTTCTTTTACCGCTACCTTGCTCACTAATGGTTATGGCCAACTGATCTGGCAAACCAATACGAATGATAATAACTCAAACTTTACTATAGAACGTAGTACAGACAGTGTAATATGGACAACTATAGGCCGGGTATCCGCAGATGGCACTGTAACAAACAAATCATACCGGTTTAATGATAGTAATCCTTTTGCTTTGGCTGATAAAGTGTTTTACCGGATAGTGAAAACCGACGCTGCCGGTCAGATTTATACGAGCAGCGTTAAAACACTTCAAAAAATAGTAACATCCTCGTTAACCATAAAGCTATTGAACAATCCGGCCAAAGAATCTGCAAATTTCACCGTAAGCGGAATTCGATATGCTGCTTTGAAAATCAATCTACTCGACTCAAAGGGTACTATTATTAAAGTTTATTCTGAAGTTGCATCCGATGGCCTCGTTACAATTGACCTTAAAAACATTCCGTCAGGAGTTTATTTCGTACAGTTCATTTCTTCCGTTGCACAGCAGGTATTTAAATTAATTAAGAATTGACGTAGCTGTTTTAAAACACTTACTCTTCAATTCATGCTACAGTAATTCGAAATAAATATATTTGGTTTATAAAATAAACTACTTTATTTTTGAGATAAATTTATAGCTGTGGAAAAAGTATTATCTCTCATAGTTTTCATCCTGATTTCATCTGCAACATTCTCACAGTCAACCGTGTCAGGAAAAACAAAAGATAACAAAGGCCATGTAATACCAGGCGTTAGTATTTCTATAAAGGATTCATACGATGGAGGAACTTCTGATTCCACAGGAAAATATACATTTAAAACTTCAGAGCAGGGTGATAAAGTTATTACAGCAACTTCAATAGGATATTATTCGTTCGAGCAAAAAATCACCTTAAATGGTAACCCGGTGAATCTTGATATCAGTTTAAAAGAAGAACCTAATGAACTGAAAGCGGTGGTTATTACTGCAGGCACTTTTGAGGCCAGCGATTCAAAACGAACTACCGTATTAAATCCTATTGATATTGTTACTACTGCCAGTGCTAACGGTGATGTAACAAGCGCATTAAAAACATTACCCGGCGCACAGCAGGTAGGAGAAAGTGAAGGACTGTTTGTTCGTGGTGGTACAGCCAGTGAAACAAAAGTTTTTATTGACGGAACCCTG
>CAXSIE010000028.1:13860-21189 GCA_964237295.1 uncultured Flavihumibacter sp.
CGATATTGCTCAACGTGGAAGGTTTTCGCCTTTCTTATTCAAGGGAACCGTGTTTAGTTCAGGAGGCTATTCCGCACAATATGGACAGGCGCTGTCTTCAGTATTGTTGCTGGAAAGTATTGACCTGCCCGAAAAAACTGCTGCTAACCTGGGAATATCAACAGTAGGCTTAAGCGCCGGTTATCAGAAACTGGCCAAAAACAAAAAATCAAGCTGGGGGATAAGTTATAATTATACCAACCTGTTGCCTTATTTTAAAATAGTAAAACAGAAACCCGACTATTTTCACATTCCTGAATTCCACAACAGTGAGATTAATTACCGGTTGAAGACATCAAAAACGGGTATGCTCAAATTTTATGGTTACATGAATGCCAGTGATCTGGGTCTCAGAAGACCTGACATAGATTCCAATAACCTAAAGAACGCTTTCGGCTTGAAAAACCTTAATTTTTACGGGAACCTTTCCTGGCGCGAAAAGTTAGGCCAGCACTGGAAGATGAACCTGGGCTTATCTTACAGTACCAATACCGATAAAATAACCAACCAGGTACAGAACCAGGCAAACAGTAAACAATCTTTTATCAATTATCCATTCTCACAAAAAAACTTTAACATAAAGGCAAACGCTGACCTGGCAGTTATTAAAGCGGTTTTTGAAAGAAGACTGAAAGGATTAAGCATGTTCCGGATAGGAGGCGAATATCTTTACAATAAGGATAAAAGCGATTACACCAACGATTCGGTGTTCCGGTTAAAAACGCAGGCTGCTGATCATTTCAAAGCTGCATTTGCAGAAACTGATATCTATGTTACCAACGACCTGGCAGCAAAAATCGGTACCAGGGTTGAGCATTCAACACTGTTGAACAAGGCTAATATTGTACCCCGCGTTTCATTGGCTTATAAAGTTGGGGAAGTAGGCCAGGCTTCACTTGCCTACGGAGAATTTTACCAAAAGCCCGATAATAATTTTTTTATCCGTTCTTACGAATTTAATCAACTGCAATATACCAGGGCCACTCATTACATTGCCAATTATCAGAAAGTGACCCGTGAGCATACATTACGCGCGGAAATATTCTATAAAAAATACCATAACCTCATAAAAACCAATCCTATCGGTAATGGTTTCGACAGCCTCAATAATAACGGTTACGGAGACGCAAAAGGATTTGAGCTTTTCTGGCGTGACCGGAAGACATTTAAAAATGTAGACTATTGGTTTTCTTATTCTTACCTGGATACCAAAAGAGATTACCTGAATTACCCTACTGCAATACAACCTAATTTTGCAGCACACCATACCGCATCACTTGTTGTGAAAAAATTTGTTACCGCATTGAAAACACAGTTCAATGGTTCTTACACTTTTGCCTCGGGGCGTCCTTATTATAACATTCGCTATTATGCACCTACAAATTCTTACAAAATTTTCGATCAGGGAACTACTATTGATTATAACAGCCTTAGTTTTAGTGTAAACTATCTGCCAAACATTGGAAAACAGGGAGCCAGCAAATTCACGGTATTTGTTTTTTCTGTAACAAATGTCCTGGGAAGCAGACAGGTATACGGATACAACTATTCTTATAATGGAATGATAAAAGAAGCAGTAACGCCGCCGTCTAACCGCTTTTTCTTCCTGGGATGCTTTCTTAGCTTTGGCGTGGACCGGTCTGAAGATGTAATCAATTCAAACTTATAATAAATTCCTTATCCCGGTAATTATATGCAAACGCAATTCTAAACATAACAAAAACATACACATGAAAAAGATCCTGGTATTATTAATCATTACAATTTCATCATCAGTACTATTTGCACAGAGTGAAAAATATACAAAAGCCATGGAAACCAATATTGCCATGCTGGATTCCGCAGTAAGTAAAGGCAGTATGGCTGCACTGTCTAATACTTTCGAGCGGATCGGGGATGCAGAAAAAACCCAGTGGCTGCCCTACTATTACGCAAGTTATTGTGCTGTAATGGATGCGCTTACGGCTAAGGATCAAAGTAAAAATGATGTGGTTGCAGACAGGGCCGAACAGCTTGTTAAAAAATCCGAAACGCTGCTGGGAAAGGAAAGCTCTGAGATCAGTGTAATCAAAAGCATGATCGCATCAGCTCACATGATGGTAGATCCACAGTCTCGTTATCAGTCTTACGGTGCAACATCAATGAGTGAAATTCAGAAAGCTAAAAGCCAGGATCCAACAAATCCAAGGCCCTTGTTACTTGAAGGCCAGGCAAAGTTTTTTACTCCTGAAGCGTTTGGTGGTGGAAAAGGTCCGGCAAAGGAATTATTAACAAAAGCACTGAAAATGTTCGATACATTTAAACCTGAAACCAATTTGCATCCGGCATGGGGCAAGGCTACTGTTATGTATTTTATGAGTCAATACAATTAATCGCTTTAATATATGCAGTTGCTGATTATGTATCAGCAACTGCATTCTTTTTAAATTACATGTATGTCAAGCGGAGATTTTGCGGCGGCTTCCATATTGATAAGTTATATTATTGCCGGACATCTAATAAACCAAAAATTCAAAAGCCAGTAAGTGCTTTTTATCGCAGGTAATAGTATTCTATAAATTTATTATTCCAGTATGTTTTGATGTTTAAAGAGCTTGATCCCATATTGCATTCGCAGCTCAGATTGGCTATCGTTTCACTTTTAATAGGTGTAAAGGAAGCTGAGTTTACCTTTTTAAAAGAGCAGACAAATTCAACAGCAGGTAACTTAAGCGTTCAGATCAATAAATTAAAAGAAGTGGGATATATTGACGTAATAAAACAGTTTAAGGATAATTATCCCCAAACTACCTGTAAAATAACCCTCAAAGGAATAGACGCTTTTGACGAGTATGTTAAGAATCTTCAATCCTATCTCTCTGCAAAAAGAGGTGCCTGACTATAGTATATCAGTTCTTATAAATTAAATAACTTTTTCCCTTTCCTTGTCATACAACAAATGCCCGACTAACCTGTTAGAAGAAGTGTCTTAACTATGCCTTCCAGTATGTCTGTAATAATAAATGTTTCTTCACTAACTAAACAATTCAAAGATGTAAAGGCTGTTGATAAGCTGTCTTTTATAGTGAACCAGTCGGATGTTTATGGCTTTCTTGGACAAAACGGCGCCGGTAAATCTACTACCATAAGAATGTTGCTGACATTGATTGAACCAACGGATGGTGAGATTGAGATGTTCGGATTGAATTTAAGAAGTCATCGAAAAGAAGTACTACGCCAGGTAGGCGCCATTATCGAACGCCCCGATCTCTACAAATATCTTTCGGGTTTTGAGAACCTGCATTTATTTGCTAAAATGAATGGCGTGGATGCTTCAAGAAAACGATTGATGGAACAGCTTGAGCTGGTTGGACTGGCTGATCGTGCACACAGTAAGGCCAAAACTTATTCTCAGGGAATGAAACAGCGACTGGGTATTGCTATTGCGCTGGTTCATAACCCGCAACTGGTTATACTGGATGAGCCCACGAACGGTTTAGATCCTCAGGGCATTGCAGACATGAGAAACCTGATCCTGCATTTGAGCAGGCACATGAATAAAACAGTGGTGGTATCATCACATTTATTAAGTGAAATAGAACAGGTTGCTACCCGCATGCTTATAATCAATAAGGGTAAAAAAATAGTAGAGGGCAGTGTAGAAGAATTGATTGATCCGGCGAAAACCCTTGTTTCATTGGAAACAACGGATAGAACACTGGCCCTGCAATTTATTACTAATAGTAAATGGAAAATCTTTTTAAAAAAATCTGCTCCTGAAGACATTCTTTTGGAACTGGATAAAAAAAGTATTTCCGAATTGAATCGTGATCTTGTTTATGCAGGAATAGGTGTTTCGGGCCTGCAACCAATAAATTCATTAGAAAATTATTTTTTAGATATAACAGCAGGGAAACAACATGTTGGCACTTTTACGGATTGAATTATTAAAAATATTCAGGAGACCAAGGACTTATATAAGCTTTGCGGCTATTGCTGCGATGGTAGGTATTGTGCAGGTAGCATTAAAAATCGACGGCGTATCATACCTTGAATTTTTAATGGGAGGCATGAAAGATTCCATTGAAATACCATACGAGGTAGTATTAAATGGATACCTGGTGTGTTTTATTATTCTAAATTTGTTGCTGATTCATGTGCCTTTGCTGGTGGCATTGGTGGCAGGTGATTCCATTGCAGGTGAAGCAAATATGGGCACTTTGAGGTTGTTATTAACACGGCCGGTCAGTCGCACGCAGTTTTTGCTCACTAAATTTGCAGCCTGTGTTATTTATACAGTATTGTTACTCATATGGATGGCGCTGCTTTCATTACTCGTAAGTATTTTTCTTTTTGGAACAAATGATATGATCATTACAAGAAATGATGTGGTGGAACAAATTCAGCGGGCTGATATTTTATGGCGTTATATTGCCGCTTTTGCTTACGCGGCTGTTGCCCTGACAACGGTAGCGGCACTGGCGTTCCTGTTGTCTATATTCGCTGATAATTCTATCGGGCCGATCGTTTCTACCATTAGCATAGTAATTGTTTTTACTATTTTATCAGAGATGCAGATACCGGTTTATGATAAAACAGTAAAGCCGTGGTTATTCACTTCGCATATGCTGGCATGGAAAGGATTTTTTTATTCTAAGTCTAACGGCGAGGGTGAGGCTATTGCAGGTTCCATTGAAAATTTTCCCGCCATCATGAAAAGCTTAAGCGTATTGCTTGGTTATATTTTTTTGTTTGTCGGTTCTGCGGTGGCTGTTTTCCGTAAGAAAGATATTTTATCGTAAAATGAAAAGTTGTATGAAAGGAATAGCGGTTACTATTGGTTTATTATTTTTCTTTTTATCGTTCAGTAATGCGCAGGATGCGTTGGCTTTGGTTGAAAAGGTAAAATTAAAGATAGAGCAGGTAAAAGATTATGAGGCGGCGGGTACAATGAAAACAAATGTGCCTTTTTTGAAAGTGCCTATGGCTGATGTTACGGTTTATTTTAAGAATCCTGATAAGTTAAAGATTAAGAATCAGAAAGGCATTTCTCTGGTTCCTAAAGGTGCTGTAAGTATGAGCCTGAGCAACCTGATGGCCAATAAAAGATTTACAGCCATACCGGCAGGTGATGAAAAAATAAATGGAATTGATGTGAAGGTGATAAAGTTACTGCCAATGGATGAAAATTCCGATATCGTGCTCTCAACTTTATACATTGATGAGGCCAGGTTGCTTATTTTGAAGGCCAGGACAACAACCCGGGAGAATGGAACCTATGAGCTTACCATGCAATATCAAAAATATGCTTCTTATGCTTTACCCGACAAAGCAATTTTTACTTTTAATACCAAAGAGTATAAGCTTCCAAAAGGCGTAACCTTTGATTATGATGATGGCAGCGATAGAACTAAAGCCAACGACGCCTTGAAAACCAATAAAGGAACCTTGGAGATCAGCTACAATAATTATATCATTAACAAAGGTGTAGCCGATGCGGTATTTAAGTAAGTGTGGGAGATAAGAGGTATAAGGCATAACCCAGAAGGGGTGACAAGATTATAGAAGATTTTATTTGGTTCTTACAAAACCCTGAAAGGGTGGCATGATTGCTTGCTGCAAGCAATCATGCCACCCTTTCAGGGTTCGCTTTTAAAAGTTATATTGTTTTCTATAATCGTGTCACCCCTTCGGGGTTAGGATTCATACCTCACGCTCACTCCTGTATGCTTTCATCTTCCACATTAGCCATTATTTCAGCAGTGATTTTTTTAAGCGGATTTTTATGATTTTCAGCATACTCCATCCTGCTTCTATAAATATCCATACATTTAAAAATAGCATTGATAAAGGAAGATGCATCTGCTTTATTGGTTCCCGCGATATCGAAAGCGGTTCCATGATCGGGTGATGTACGCACAACCGGTAATCCTGCTGTGTAATTGGCGCCTTCACCGATAGCCAGTGATTTAAAAGGAATCAAGCCCTGGTCGTGGTACATAGCCAGCACCGCATCAAAATTTTCATATTGTCCTCGGGCAAAAAAAGCATCTGAGCTGTAAGGGCCCATTACCACTACACTGTTATTTTCTTTAAATTCCCTGATGCATGGCTTTATAATTTCATCTTCTTCCTTACCAATCAAACCTTCATCGCCGGCATGGGGGTTCAGGCTTAATACCGCTATCTTGGGTTTTGATATTCCAAAATCCTTTACAAGGCAGTCTTTCATAATGCCAAGCTTTGAATAGATGGCATCAAAGGTGATATGCGCAGCTACTTCGCTAACAGGTATATGTTCGGTAACAAGACCTACCCGCATGTTCTCCGCAATCATCAGCATCAATACATCTTTGGAGCCAAAAAAATGTTTTAAAAAGGGCGTATGGCCGGTGAAGTTGAATTCTTCCGACTGAACATTTTTTTTATGAATCGGCGCAGTAACAAGACCTTGTATCTTTTTTTCTTTTAAAGCGGTAGTGGCGGCTATCAATGATTTTACGGCATACTTTCCTGCAAGCTCTGTTAACTGACCCGGAAGAATGGCAACATCTTCTTCCCAGCAATTGAATACATTAACCTGGCGCGCGCTAACCTTTGAAAGGTCTTTAATGCTTTGAAAGCTGAAATTGTTATCAGCAACCGATTTTCGGTAAAAATTAATTACTTTGTTAGATGCAAAAACTATAGGGGTACACAATTCCAGTATACGTTGATCAGAGATGGTTTTGATAATCAGTTCTATTCCGATTCCATTCAGATCCCCGCAGGAGATGCCTATTACAGGCCTTGGATAATCAACTACAGGCAGGTTCATTATTTATAAATATTAAGTAAAACATTAAAATTACGATTTCCGGCAACAGCAGCCAAGAAGCAAGTTTAATGTTATGGTTCATAATGTTTCTAAACAGTATTTTTGCAATACATGTACACGTTAAAGAAATCATTGGGTCAGCACTTTTTAATTGATGAAGGCATTTGTAAAAAAATTGTCGCTACACTACAGCAGGATACCTTTCAAAACCTGATTGAAGTAGGGCCGGGTGGCGGAGCGCTGACAAAACACCTGCTGGAAATAAATGAAAAGATACAGTACCTGCTGAAAAAATATCCTGCAATTGACAATAAAATCGTGCACAAAAGTTTCCTTGATATTGAAAAGCCATTCGAATCGAAATTTACTATCATCGGCAACTTCCCTTATAACATTTCAACCCAGATCCTTTTTAAGGTGCTGGACTGGAAAGATGAGGTAGAATGTATGATCGGAATGTTTCAGAAAGAAGTGGCGCAACGCGTAGCATCGCA
>CAXSIE010000029.1:0-21130 GCA_964237295.1 uncultured Flavihumibacter sp.
TTTTCAATATCAAGTTTACCTTCATCCTTTAACTTCATTACGGAGAGCGTGGTGGCAAATATCTTGGTAACTGATGCCATGTCAAAAATACTCTCATTATTAACAAGTTCCACACTGTCGTACGTGTAATACCCGAATGATTTTTCATACGCTATCTTTCCATCTTTAGCAACCAGCACCACACAACCTGGAGTAGCATGCCTGAATATAGCATCATTCGCCAATGAATCTATCTTGTTAAGTATAGATTCGTTAAACCCCAAGGCAGCAGGTTTTTCAAAGTTTAAAGAATTGCTTTTAACAATGCCGGTACCAAATGGAAATGCTGAACAAACCGTTACCGGCAATTTTCCTTTGGGTTGTTGCAAGCCTTCCAGTATATCTGCTGCGGCATTTTGAAATATGTCATCATCCTCATAACATGCAAAAATATTAGCTGCATTACAACTGTTTTTGATGGCATAAGGATTTCCGAAAAAGAAGCTAATGCTCTTGGTATCCTGTTGAATCTGATGTATCAATTGAACTGCCTGCTCTGAAATACCAAAATTATTAACCGGATACCTTGTATAATTATGAATACCCACTACTACCGCAGTATAATTTTTTTTAAGCATATTCATCTTCGAAATAATACTGTTTGCATCACTTTTGTAATCGAAGTAATATACATCCGCATTGTAATCTGTTTTCATACGCCTTGCAAATACATTATCACCTGTTATCCCAATTCCTACATAAGCAATCTTGTTGTTTTGATTAACCGGTAGCGGAAATACTGCCGGATTTTCATTGCGAACTAAGGTTATGGCATTGTCAGCAACCAGGCGGCGAAGGGCAGGAACTTTACCATTAAGTTCCCTGGTAATATTGATGCTGTTAACGGGTTGAACATTGGGCACAACATATTCGTATTTTGCTGCCAGCACTCTTTTTACTTTGGTATAGATGTTATCCCAGTTGAGCCTTTTATCTTTTATAGCCTGCTTTATTTTTTGAATGCTGGCGGGTATATCTGCCGGTAAACATAACATATCGTTGCCGGCTATGATGGATTCTACGGAAGCTTCGCCATTGGGAAAGTATTTTTTAACTCCCTGCATTTCCAAAGCATCTGTAAATGATAACCCATCGTAACCCAGCTCATTCTTCATGAGTTTTGTAATATTATTGTAAGAAAGAGAACTTGGCCGATGCGCATCTGAATCAATGGCAGGAATAGATAAATGAGCGATCATTACACTGCCTACACCTGCCTTAAACATTTCTCGAAAGGGGTATAATTCCAGTGAATCCAAACTTCCACGGGTTTTGTTAATTACAGGAAGATCCAGGTGAGAATCCACCGCAACATCCCCATGCCCGGGGAAATGCTTTGCACAAGCCATCACACCCAGATCCTGCATCCCTTTCATAATCTGAACACCGTAGAGTGCTACTTTATACTTATCCTCTCCGAAAGAACGAAAGTTAATTACTGGGTTATCAGGGTTATTATTAATATCAACTACAGGAGCGTAATTAACATGTATGCCTACACGCTTGCATTGTTCACCGATAGCGTTTCCTACTTTATATGCAGGACCTGCATCCTGCATGGCACCCATCGTAAGTTGAAAAGGAAAATTCGCAACGCTATCGAAGCGCATTCCCAATCCCCATTCAGCATCAACACATACCATCAGCGGCGTTTTGGCTATGCTCTGGAAATAATTTATAAATTCAGCCTGCTTTACCGGGTTACCCTGGAAAAGGCATAGTGCCCCGATATTGTACTTTTTTATATTTTCTGCCACCTCCTTATCATACCAGATCACACCTTTATCGCTTCTTGCAGATACCCGCACTACCATTAGCTGGGCAATACGCTGATCGTCGGATAAAGAATTAAAAACGCTGTCTACCCAATGTTGCCGGGCCGAATCGGTGTTCACCTGGGAAAAAGAATGAGTACAGGTTAATGTGAGTATCAGAACCAGGAATTTCTTCATATTAAATAATTAGTCCCTTAAATATTTAACACACAAATTAGGAAGAAAAGAAGAGATATGAGTGAGTTTACTTCACTTAAAAATTACTAGCTGTTAACACTTAGAATTTATTTCCTTATTAATCGAAGAACATAACGTAGATGCAAAAAGGATTGGCAAAATATAATATTATAAAAGAACTGCTTGCCGTGTTGGAACAAGTTGTAAATTGTTCTGGAAAACTTTTTTACCCGGCTGTTATTAAGGTAAGAATAGCGTTAATTTCATCATACGATATATCTCATACAAAAACAACACCCATGAAGTACCTGCCTTTGCTATTATTGATAGCACTTGCTGCCTGCGAAACACATTCTTTTGAAAGGGATAAAAGGCAGGTTATAGCTAAAGATGAAATCAGAAGACAATTACGTGGATTCAGGGGTTACACTATCACTAACTTCAGGGAAGACACTTTAAAAACATGGACTGATTCGGTAATTCTTCATCCGATCAGGTACACCCTCGATTTTGTTTACAATGATTCCGTTGGTAATGCTCAAAACAAAAAAGCTGTAGTGATTTTTACGCCGGAGGGAAATGCCATCCTGCAGTCAAAAATTATTGACGGAACGTTAACGGGCAAATAACGATAAAGCTTGATATATTAATCAATATTGCTTACCACGAAAAGTATCAGGTTAAATTAAATATCTTTTTACTCAATCAACTCCAGATGGCCAAACTATC
The DNA here is from genome assembly GCA_964237295.1 of uncultured Flavihumibacter sp. GTDB lineage: Bacteria > Bacteroidota > Bacteroidia > Chitinophagales > Chitinophagaceae > JADCRZ01. The sequence goes on from CAXSIE010000029.1 coordinate 2,721, forward strand.
AGAACGCTTTTTATCTCTCGACGTTTTTCGTGGAATGACTATTTGTTTCATGATCATTGTTAATACTCCGGGAAGCGGTGCTGTTCCTTTTGCGCCATTGGAACATGCAGGTTGGCATGGCTTTACTCCCACCGATCTGGTTTTTCCTTCATTTTTATTTGCAGTAGGAAATGCCATGAGCTTTTCAATGGAGAAGTATAAGCAAATGGGGAATGCCAAATTGCTAGGCAAAGTTTTCAGGCGCACCATCCTGATTTTTCTTTTAGGTTATCTTATGTACTGGTTTCCTTTTTTCAGGTTTGATGCCGCAGGCCATGTGTCTGCTGCGCCCCTTCATAATACCCGTATTATGGGTGTTTTACAGCGTATCGCGCTTTGCTATTTCTTCGCCTCCCTTTTCATTCATTATTTTTCCTCCCGTCAAACTTACATTATCAGTGCTGCCTTACTGGTAGGTTACTGGATATTACTGTTAATTTTCGGCGATGCACAGCAACCATTCAGCTTATTGGGTAATGCGGGTTTGTATCTCGATAAATGGTTGTTTGGAGAATCTCATCTGTATCATGGAGAAGGAATTGCTTTTGATCCCGAAGGTTTATTGAGCACCTTGCCGGCTATTGTGAATGTAACTATCGGCTATTATACCGGCCGCTACATTCAAAAAAACGGCAAAGGGTATGAAACTATATCAAAGCTTTTACTAACAGGAGGTCTGCTTATTTTTATTGCCATTTGCTGGAACATGCTGTTCCCGATCAACAAAAAATTATGGACCAGTCCTTTCGTACTGCTGACTACAGGAATTGACATAATCCTGATCTCAGCATTGCTCTACAGTCTTGAAATAAAACGTTGGAACAAGTTTAGCTGGACGAGCTTCTTTATAATTTTTGGTAAAAACCCGTTGTTTATTTATTTGTTATCCGAGCTGCTGATAACATCCGTATCCTATATCAAAACAGCACCAGGGCAAAACCTCTATGGCTGGGTTAACAAAGCTTTCTTCCAGGCAATTGCACCCGGCGCAATTGGCTCTTTTCTGTTTGCAATTTTTTACATGTTGATTTGTTGGATCATTGGTTTATGGCTCGACAAAAAACATATCTATGTAAGGGTTTAAATTGCTGCATCAGCAGTTATAATATTAACAACTAAAAACATTGCCCGGCGTTAATCTATGATGAATTATATAACTTATTAAAAAACAGGTTGATTCAAAAAACATTTGAGTTAATTTAGTTCTTTTGCAGAAAAAATAACTATTATGGAAATAAGTGGAACGCTGATACAAGTGCTTACACCTCAAACAGGTACCGGTAAAAACGGGCAATGGAAAAAGCAGGATTTTATTATTGAGACAACTGATATGTATCCCAAAAAAATTTGTATTGCCGCATGGGGCGATAAAATTGATATCAGCAAATTCAGCATAGGCCAGACTGTAAAAGCCAGTTTTGATGTGGAAAGCAGGGAATACAATGGAAAATGGTATACCGATGTGAAAGCATTTAACCTGCAACCGGTTAACAAGAACGACAAAGCTGAGGGTGGCGACCCTGGAATGAAGGTCATCGATGTTAATGATGACGACCTGCCCTTCTGACGCGATTTTATTATTGGCCGTTGAACATTTTTAACCACGGATGAAAAGCCAGAGAGGAAGAAAAGGTTACACGGAGACGTCCTCTGTGTAACCTCTTCTTCCTCTCTGGCTTTCCTCCGTGATCATAAAAAAAATTCGTTTCTTTTAATCATCTGATTAATTATTATGATTAAATTTAAATAATCGCTTTATATTTGTTACGACAAACTATCAATCGAATGGCAGGAATCAGTAAAAAGAAAATTGATGCAACTACGGAAGAGAAAATAATAGAGGCGGCGCGTAAAATATTTACACAAAAAGGATATGCTGCCGCCCGTACCCGCGACATAGCAGAAGAAGCAGGATTGAACCTTGCATTACTGAATTACTATTTCAGAAGCAAAGAAAAACTGTTCGATATTATTATGCTCGAAACCCTTCAACAGTTTATGACTGGCATGAAGAACCTGCTTAGCATCGAAAACACATCCATAGAAGAAAAAATAGCCGCTATCGTTAGTAATTATATCGACATGCTTATCAAACAACCGGATTTGCCCTTATTTATTTTAAGTGAAATTAAAGCCAACCCTAAGAAATTAATTGCAAAAATGGGCATCAGAGACTTTTTAATGAACTCTTACTTTTTAAAACAATTTAAAGAAGGCGTGAAAGCTAAAAAACTTCCGCCACTTGATCCTTTACATTTTATAATGAATATCGTTGGCCTTACAGTATTTCCATTTATCGGAAGCCAGATCATTCAAAGTATTGGAGATATTAACCAGGAGCAATTCAATAAATTAATGGAAGAACGTAAAAAGCTGATCCCTCAATGGATTAAGGGAATGATTCAAATTTAATAACCTCCTGAATAAAATAAGTTACTATGTTTTCCCTTTCGTTAATCAATTGATTAAAACGTAAAATTAAATCCTCAACAAAACAGGTTATCATGAAACGCATTCTTGCAAGCTGTTTAATATTGTTAGTACACACGATGGTATCGGCGCAATCTGCCATTCCTCTCTCTATTGAAGAATGTTACAGGCTATCAACACAGCATTATCCGCTTCTTAAACAAACAGATGTTATAATGAAAAGCAGGGACTATTCTATTGACAATCTGTCAAAGGCATGGTATCCCCAGGTTAACCTGAACGGCCAGGCTTCCTACCAATCTGATGTTACACAGATACCCATAAAACTTCCCAATATTTACATTGAAACTCCCAGCAGGGATCAATACAAGGTGTATGCTGAAGTAAACCAATTGTTGTATGATGGAGGCATCGGTAAACAACAAAAGCTGCTACTCGAAAATTCGGAAATGATAGAAGCACAAAAAATTGAAATTGAATTATATAAACTTAAAGAACGCATCAACCAGTTGTTTTTTGGAATCCTTTTAATCAATGAACAGCTGAACCAGGTCCAGATAATAAAGAAAGACATTCAATCCGGCATTAGTAAAGTTCAGGGCGCTGTAAATAACGGTGCTGCTTTAAAGAGCAGCGCAGCTGTACTTAAGGCAGAACTGCTTAAAAACGAACAACGCGAAACAGAGCTGGAAGCAGGCAGGAAAGCATATCTGACTATGCTTGGATTATTTATCAATAAGCAATTAAATGAGCATACAGTATTGGATACACCACATGTAATTCCACTTGCATCATCCATAAACCGCCCTGAATTAACATTGTATGATTTACAAAAGAAATGCACCATTGTACAGGATAAATTGATCAGCGTTAAAAACCTGCCAAAGCTGGGTCTTTTCTTTCAGGTAGGCTACGGAAAGCCGGCCCTGAATTTTCTTAAAAACCAGTTTGAGGCCTATTATATCGGCGGCCTTCGCGTAAGCTGGTCATTAGCCGGACGCTACACTGAAAAAAAAGACAGGCAGCAACAGGATCTTAACCGGCTATCACTCGATATTCAGAAAGAAACATTTTTATTCAACACCAACATCTCACTATCGCAGCAGGCTGAAGAGGTGAAAAAATTACAGGAACTAATAAAGACAGATAATGAAATCATCGCATTACGAACAAGCATAAAAAATACTGCGAATGCACAATTGAATTATGGCACTATTACTTCAAATGATTACCTGAGAGAAGTAAACGCTGCAGACCAGGCCAGACAAAATTTAGCACTTCACCAGATACAATTTTTAATGAGTCAGTATACTTACCGGGTTACTGCAGGCAATTGATATCATACTCATCATCTTTTATACAACGTAATAAAAAATGAAAATTAAACAACAATGAAAACATATTTCCCATTATCAGCCATCATTTTTCTTTTCATTGCATGCCATAGTAATCAAAATCAGTTTGATGCTTCCGGAACTTTTGAAACCGAAGAAACAATTATTTCTTCGGAAGCTACCGGAATACTTCGGGAATTTAATATACAGGAAGGCCAGCTTCTTAAAACAAGCCAAGTAGTTGGTTATGTTGATACCACTCAGCTGTACCTGAAAAGAAAACAATTAATGGCACAGATCAAATCAGTGTTAAGCAGGAAGCCTGCAATTGCCACCCAAACCGCTTCGCTGAAAGTACAATTGAAAGCAACCGAGAAAGAACGCACCCGTATAGAGAACATGGTAGCAGTTGATGCTGCCACACCCAAACAACTGGATGATATAAACGCTCAGGTTGAAATGATAAAAAAACAAATTGAGGCCCAGTATTCATCACTTGATCTTACATCATCTAGCATAACACAGGAAACATTACCGCTTCAGGTACAAATACAACAATTAAATGACCAGCTCAGCAAATGCAGGATCGTTAATCCTGTCAATGGTACGGTGCTAACCCGGTATGCATTGCAAAATGAAGTTACAACAACCGGCAAACCCCTGTATGAAATTGCCGACCTGTCCACACTTATTCTACGTGCTTATGCCACAGGTGACCAGTTTTCAAAAGTTGTACTGAATCAAAAAGTCAAGGTTATGGTTGATGATGGTCCGGGTAAGTATAAAGAATACGAAGGTATTATAGAATGGATAAGTGATAAGGCGGAGTTTACGCCAAAAACAATTCAAACCAAAGACGAAAGGGCCAACCTGGTATATGCCGTAAAAATTAAAGTTAAAAACGATGGCAGGTTAAAAATTGGAATGTACGGAGACGTTAATTTTTAATACCATGAATGCAGTAACGCTGAATAGTATTTCCAAGACTTACAACAAAGGCACCACGCTGGCAGTAGATAAGGTATCGTTTGAAGTGGCTGCCGGCGCCCTTTTTGGTTTAATAGGTCCGGATGGCGCTGGTAAAACAAGTATCTTCCGCATCCTCACTACACTGCTGTTAGCAGATTCGGGAGAAGCTTCAGTTGACGGACACGATGTGGTGAAAGATTATAAAATTATCCGCAGAAACGTTGGTTACATGCCCGGCAGGTTTTCATTATACCAGGACCTTACTGTAGAAGAAAACCTCCGCTTTTTTGCAACATTGTTTGGTACCACCATTCAACAGAATTATGAGCTGGTAAAAGATATTTACATTCAGATAGAACCCTTTAAAAACAGACGCGCTGGTAAACTATCAGGTGGCATGAAGCAGAAGCTGGCCCTGTGTTGCGCACTGATACATAAGCCTTCCGTTTTATTTTTGGATGAACCAACCACAGGTGTTGACCCTGTTTCAAGAAGAGAGTTTTGGGAGATGCTGAAAAAACTGAAAGACCAGGGTATCACCATTATAGTTTCCACACCTTACATGGAGGAAGCGAATCTTTGCGACAAGATCGTTCTAATGCAATCAGGCAAAATTTTGTCTGTTGATGAACCGGATAATGTGATAAAAGCATACCCGGCCAATCTTTATGCAGTAAAATCAGAAAATATTTACAGCCTGCTTAAAGACCTCCGGGGTTATGAACAGACTTATAGTTGCTTTGCTTTTGGCGAGTACCTGCATCTTTCCTTTAAAAATGATTCGCCGGAAGCTGCATCCGGATGCATGAATTACCTGCAACATAAAGGTTACGCTACTATAGAAATAATGCCTATAACCCCTGGTATCGAAGATTGCTTCATCAGGTTATTAAAACAGTAATATGGAACCCGTTATAAAAACAGATAAGCTTACCAAGCGTTTCGGAAATTTTATCGCAGCCAATGAAATCACTTTTGAAGTTTTTCCCGGTGAAATATTTGGCTTCCTGGGAGCTAACGGCGCCGGTAAAACAACCGCTATGCGAATGCTTTGCGGGCTTTCTGTACCCACTTCAGGAAAAGCCACGGTAGCGGGTTTTGACGTTTATAAACAAACAGGAAAAATAAAATCCAATATTGGTTACATGAGTCAGAAGTTCTCCCTTTATGAAGACTTAACAGTGTTGGAAAACATCAGGTTCTTTGCAGGCATCTATGGTTTAACCAACAAACAGATAAAAGAAAAAAGTGAAGAACTGATAGTGGAACTTGGTTTACAAAACGAAACCAAAAAGCTGGTAGGCACCTTGCCTTTAGGTTGGAAACAGAAATTGTCTTTTTCTGTAGCCATTTTACACCGTCCGGCAATAGTGTTCCTCGATGAACCTACCGGTGGAGTGGACCCTGTTACACGCAGACAATTCTGGGACCTTATTTATGAAGCTTCAGAAAAGGGTGTCACGGTATTCGTTACTACACATTATATGGATGAGGCTGAGTACTGCAAACGTATTTCGATTATGGTAGACGGACAGATAAAAGCTTTGGATACCCCTGCCAGGCTTAAAGAACAATTTAAATCGATTTCAATGGATGAAGTATTTTACCAGCTTGCACGCAGTGCTACCCGTAAAGCTGATTGATAACTGCTATTCCTGCCTGACTTAATACTATTAAACATGAAACAACTTGTAAGCTTTATTAAAAAAGAATTTGCTCACGTGTTGCGAGACAGGAAAACATTATTGATCCTGTTTGGCCTTCCCATTGTTCAGATCATTATTTTCGGTTTTGCTTTAACCAATGAAGTTAAAAATTCAAAGATCATAGTAATGGATCAGGCAAAGGATATTGCCTCCCAGGAAATCATCAGTAAAATATCCGCCAGCAGGTATTTTGAAATTGAACGATCCATATTAAACCGTGAGCAAATTGAATCTTCCTTTAAAAAAGGTGTTATTAAAATGGTACTGGTTTTTCCTGAAGGCTTTAACCAGGAACTGATGCATTCAAAAAAAGCCAGGGTACAGCTTATTGCAGACGCTTCCGATCCGAATACAGCCAGCACTTTAACCAATTACCTGTCTGCTATTATAATGGATTATCAACATGAACTGAATGGAAAAACGCTTGTTTCATATAACATCATTACTGAAACAAGAATGTTGTACAATCCACAACTGAAAGGAGCCCAGAACTTTGTACCGGGAGTGATGGCGCTGGTGCTGATGCTGGTATGTGTGATGATGACGTCTATTTCAATTGTTCGGGAAAAGGAATTGGGAACTATGGAAATTTTGCTGGTATCTCCTTTACAACCTATCATTGTAATACTGGCAAAAGTATTTCCTTACTTGGTTCTTTCCTTTATAAACGTTGTCAGCATATTATTGCTTAGTGTATTCCTTCTTGGGTTGCCCATAAGCGGTAGTATTCCTTTACTACTTCTGGAAAGCATTTTGTTTATTATAACTTCTCTTGCATTGGGATTGCTTATTTCAACTGTTACAGAAACACAACAAACCGCTATGCTGGTTTCATTGATGGGAATGTTACTGCCCACTATGCTTTTTAGTGGTTTTATGTTTCCCATCGAAAACATGCCCCTTCCGTTGCAGGTTATTTCTAACGCTGTTCCGGCTAAGTGGTATTACACCATTGTTAAATCCATTATGATAAAAGGATTGGGATTTTCATCCATATGGAAAGAATCCATCATTTTGTTGGCAATGACCCTCGTTTTTACAACCGCCAGTCTTAGAAATTTTAAAATTCGCCTTGCATGAGAACCCTTACATTTTTATTAAGGAAAGAGTTTCTTCAAATATTCAGAAATAAGGCAATACTTATTATGATACTGTTTTTACCGGTTGTACAGCTTATTATACTTCCATTGGCGGCCAATTATGAAGTGAAGAACATTATGATTTGTGTGGTTGATCACGACCATTCTACCATTTCACAACAACTGGTTTCAAAGATAACAGCGTCCGGTTATTTCAAACTGTCAGGATATTCAAACTCTTTTAATGATGCATTCAGGCTTATTGAATCTGATAAAGCCGACCTGCTGCTGGAAATACCCGCCGGATTTAGCAGGAACCTGATCCGTTTTAACGAACAAAAGCTATTTGTGGCTGTAAATGCTATTAATGGAATTAAAGCAGGTTTGGGCGGCTCCTATTTAAATAAAATAATCAGCGATTATAATATCAATGTAAGGATAAAATGGATACAACAACCCCGGTTTAATCCCTTTCCTGTTATTGAAATCCCCTACTCAAACTGGTTCAACCCATTAATGAACTACAGGTTGTTTATGGTTCCCGGCATATTAGCCTTACTGATTACTATGATCGGAGCTTTCTTATCTTCCCTGAATATTGTAAAGGAAAAAGAAATCGGAACTATCGAGCAGATTAACGTAACTCCTATTAAAAAATATCATTTTATTTTAGGCAAATTGATCCCATTCTGGATATTGGGTTTAATAGTGCTTTCCATAGGATTATTGGTAACCCGATTTGTTTATGGTATAGTGCCACAGGGAAGTATCGTTTTAATATATTGTTTTGTTGCTGTATACCTTCTTACCGTGCTGGGTTTAGGCTTACTTATTTCAACTTATTCAGATACACAGCAGCAGGCTATGTTTGTAGCCTTTTTTTTTATGATGATATTTATTTTAATGGGTGGGCTGTTTACACCAATTGACAGCATGCCGGATTGGGCCAAGGTAATTACACGTTTTAATCCTGTGAGGTACTTTATTGAAGTGATGCGAATGGTGATTTTAAAAGGAAGTGATTTTGACGACATCAAAATTCATTTTGCATCAGTGTTGGTTTTTGGTGTTATTTTAAATGCCTGGGCAATGATCAATTATCGTAAAACTTCTTAACTATACAATTAACTTTTTTATTTTTCCTTTCACTATATCATATTGTTAAAAACACTTATAAAACAGTAGCTGTAGAAAAATTTTCCTATTTTAAGTTATATTATATCCGGATAACAGGTAAAACAGGACACAAAAAAGCCTCTGCATCATGCAAAGGCTTCAACTACTCATTAATTACAGGTACTATATTGTTTGTTTAAAAGCTTACAGCTATTCTTCTGATGTTTCATGCTTTAAGCATACCAGCTAAATCTAATTCCTTTTGTACCTGTTACCAATTTTAATTTCTTATAGTGGAAATTCATAACAACTGGATGAGTTTACACAGACAGATTATAGAGATATATACAAAGCCTATGCCATTGGAAATCCTGATAAAATTTCTTTTTCTGCATTTTTAATAATTTATTGTAGCTTTACCCGTTATTTATGTACTATTAATTTAGTAATAGATACATTACTATCCTTATAAATCTCTGGTTGAGTTTATATGCAATAAATATTCCTCTTTATCATCTTAAATATAATACAATGTACACGCATATTTGGCAAAAGTACCTGCCCATCATAAAAATCCTGCTTAAAAGATCCGCAGTAAGTGAACAAACACTTGATTTGAATCGTATCGATTTTGAAAGAGCTGGCAGTGGACGGAAAGCAGGCTACAAATTTCTTATTGAGTTTTCAAAGGGTCGCGTTACAAATGTAATCAGCGGATCTCCTCTGGCTTCAGACCTTGCAGCTGTAATTCAACAGGACGGTATCATGAAAACTTTGTTAAGTGATAATGATTACCAGGTTTCTCTGAATACTAAATTTCAGCTTAGCATCAAGAATTGCACTCCACAGCCAGTTGCTGAATTGCAGGAAATGGAAGCCTAAATAATTCCTGGCTGGTATATCTTCTTAATACCAATATTATTTAAATCTTAAATCAGGTGAGGTACATAACTTCACCTGATTTGTATTTAACAGTAAGGTGTCAGGCAGAAATGTTGTAGTAATTCCTAACAAAAATAACTTATAACAAATTGATCTGCTGATAAAAATTACCTCCACTCATAGTTATATGATATTAATTTAACTACTGTTACACATCTGGTGGAGCGCTTACATAAGTGTTAACTGTTATGATTACAGTTAATACTTAAATACATTGCCATTTATCAGTTACTGTTTGTTATTCCTTGATTATCCCCATAAGCCGTACAATTCTTAATAACAGAATTAGGCTTACTTTTATAGAATTAATAAAGATATTTTGAATTTCAACGAATTTGGTTTTGACGAAAGATTGATGGAAGGGATTGATGCTATCAATTATGAAACTGCTACTCCGGTTCAGGAAAAAGTAATACCTCTCGTAATAGCCGGTAAGGACATCATTGCCTCAGCTCAAACCGGCACCGGTAAAACAGCAGCTTACCTGCTTCCTATCATACATAAAATAATCAGTGAAAACCAGGATGATCATAGTATCAATGCGCTGGTAATAGTTCCTACACGCGAGTTAGCCGTGCAAATTGCCCAAAATCTTGAAGGGCTCTCGTATTTTACTCCCGTTAGTTCTATTCCGGTTTACGGTGGTGGCGACGGAGAGTCTTTTTCTACTGAAAAGCGTGCTTTATCTAAAGGAGTTGATATAGTTGTTTGCACACCGGGCAGGATGATCAGTCACCTGAACCAGGGATATGTTAAAATAAAAGGCCTTCAATATCTTGTGCTTGATGAAGCAGACAGAATGCTTGATATGGGCTTTTATGACGATATAATGAAAATCATATCCTTCCTTCCGGCAAAGCGACAGAACCTGCTGTTTTCAGCAACAATGCCTTCCAAAATCAGGGATCTGGCGCGAAAAATTTTATTTAAACCGGAAGAAATTAATATATCTATTTCAAAACCTCCCGCCAAAATTATACAGCAGGCTTTTGTAGTATATGATACTCAAAAAGTTGCTCTAGTAAAATACCTGCTTAAATTAAAAGATTTTAAGTCTGTGCTGATCTTTTGTTCCAGAAAAAATAATGTGAAGCAATTGAGTAACGAACTGCAAAAGTCTGGTTTTTCAATAGAACAGATTCATTCCGATCTCGAACAACCTGCCAGAGAACAGGTAATGCTGGACTTTAAGAGCAGGCGGCTGAAGATATTAGTGGCAACCGACATTCTTTCCAGGGGAATTGATATTGAAGATATTGACCTGGTAATTAATTACGATGTTCCGAACGACGGCGAAGATTACATTCATAGGATTGGCCGTACAGCAAGGGCGGAAACCGATGGACTTGCCTACACTTTTATAGGTGAAAAAGAACAAAATAAATTTCTGACAATTGAAGAGTTGCTTGGACATCCGGTAACGAAGGCTGTTGTTCCGCAGCAATTTGGTCAAACTCCTGTTTACCAACCAAGAAAATTTAAGCCGGGAAGAAACAGGTCCAGAAGCCATTTCAGGTAGCAGCGAAATTATTTTTATAAGTGATCAGTTCAATCCAAGGGTGGTTTCCTGGAAAGAGCCTCCTTCTGCATCCGCAGGATCTAAATAAAAAAGAAAACATTCCACAATGCAAACCGGCATCAATAAATAAATCCATCCGTTAGGGGTGTAAAGGGGGTGAATGGAATTTGTTTTTAATTCGATAAAGTTTTTCATGAATATGGTTTTTTAGTTTCGATTACCTATATAAAAGTAACCTACATTATGTTCGATTCATTTGACTTAAAAAAGCCGTTAACATGATTTTTGTCACGTTATGAATTGACTTAAGCTTAGGAGGTTGATCAATCCCTTTAGAATAATCACTCTTGTTTGTCTTCTGCAGAACTCAGAATTTTCGGTTAAATTGCTTACTAACTCAGAGCAAAGCGTATGGATCCCATTATCACCATAAGTAATCTTTATAAGAATTATGGCAACAAACAGGTATTGAAAGGCATCAATCTTGATATTTATCCCGGTCAGATTATCGGTTATATAGGTCCTAATGGAGCAGGCAAAAGCACCACAGTTAAAATATTATGCGGGTTGATCAATGATTACCAGGGAAAAATTATCGTAAAGGGAATGGACCTGAAAGAGGAGCCGTTAAAGGTAAAAAGTATTACCGGCTATATACCTGAGCTTGCGGAATTATACGAGGTGTTGACCCCATTGGAATTCCTCGGTTTCATAGGACAATTATACAATATGCCTGAAGCGCTTATACAAGAACGTATGTACGGCATACTGAATGCATTTGGCATGGAAGGAAATATTCATCAACGGATGGATAGTTTCAGCAAAGGCATGAAACAAAAGGTTTTGATTGCTTCAGGAATTATGCATGACCCCGAAATCATTATACTTGATGAACCGCTTAGCGGCCTGGACGCTAATAGCGTAATCATTGTTAAAGAGCTGATCAGCAATCTTGCAAGAGAAGGAAAGACCATATTCTATTGCAGTCATATGATGGATATAGTTGAAAAAGTGAGTGATCGCATTGTTCTTATAAATGAAGGTCAGGTAATTGCTAATGGCAGCATTGAAGAATTAAAACAACAACAGGGCGATAACAGCCTGGAAACAATATTTTCTGAACTTACTTCTAAAGAGTCTCCCTCCCTTAAAGCAGATCAAATGATAAAATTGTTTGAAAAGAAAAGCAGCCTTTAATTTTATATAGTATTGAAACCATTCCTGAAATGAATATTATTAATAAAATATTACTTCGTTTTGCTTTACTGCCTGCATCTTTATACCGTAAAATGGGTGTTAATACAACACACCTCCGGGTTATTCTTACCGTTAAACTTATGATGGATGACAGGCGGCCTAACACATTTCATCAAACCCGCCCCAGGAAATCAGATAAGGCAATTTCATCGGCAACGCTCGGCACTATTCTTCTTTCAGGTTTTATGGGGTTCTTTTTTTTATTCAGCTTCCAAATAAGCAATAATTTAATAACACAGCTGATTATTTATTTTTCACTATATATGGTAATGCTGGTAAGTACCCTGATTTCAGATTTCACTTCAGTATTAATTGATGTTCGCGATAATTATATAATATTTCCAAAACCAGTGTCAGACAAAACCTTTGTGCTCTCCAGGCTGCTGCATATTCTACTGCATATAACCAAGATCGTTGTGCCTATGTCACTGCCTGCAATTATATATCTGGCAATATTTAATAGTTACCTTACAGCGATTGTTTATTTTGTGATGGCGCTTTTAGCTGCTGCTTTCTGTATTTTTCTGATCAATATTATTTACCTGATTATTTTAAAATTTACCTCCCCAAAAAAATTCCAGGTCTTCATTAGTTATGCACAAATCTTTATGACTATAATAATTTTCGGAGGTTACCAGATAGGGGTTCAGGTATTAAGTAAAATGGATATCAACAGCTTTACGATCACACCTAACCTTTGGTTCTGGTTGCTTCCATCATATTGGTTTTCACTTGGTACTAAATTTTTTACTGTTTTTGTTTTTGAAATACCGCTGGTGATCGGAGCGTTGCTTACACTTTTGGTTCCACCGCTAGCTTTGTGGACGGTGATCAGGTACTTTGCTCCTTCTTTTAATCAAAAATTATCCCTTATAACAGGCAATTCAGAAGAATCCACAGCTCCGGTAACCTCCTATAAAAATAACACCACTTCCAGGATACTCCTTGCGGATCGCCTGGCAAACTTGTTTGCGAAAAAGGGAGAAGAAAGGATGGGCTTTTTATTGACATGGAAATTAACAGGACGCTTAAGGGACTTTAAACTTAAGGTATATCCTTCAGTAGGATATTTACTGGTATTTGTAGTGGTAGCTATCTATAACGATAAGAACTTTTTAAGCAAATTTGGAAAAGAGCATAGCGACAACCGCAACATTGTTATGAGCATGGTTTACTTCAGTAGCTTTATATTAATGTCTGCCTTAGGACAAATACAATTTTCAGAAAAATACAAGGCCGCCTGGTTTTATTTTACAACTCCTGTTAAAAAGCCGGGACTTATTTTTTCAGGTACTTTAAAAGCAGTTATTATCAAATTCTATTTACCCCTGGTGCTGGTCCTTTCTTTGATTATGACCTCCCTATTAGGTATCAGTATTGTGCCCAATATAATATTGGGGATGTTGAATGTATTCTTAGGGTGTTGGTTCCTATCTTTAATCGTACTGAGAAATTTTCCATTCTCGGCATTACAGCAAACAAGTCAAAAGATCGGTGCCATATTCCGCTCCATGTTTAGTTTAGGACTGGTGGGCCTGTTAGGTTTTTTGCAATCTATCGCATATAATATACCGGTAGTGGTGATCATTAGTATAGTACTATCGGGTCTGGCTAACTGGCTGCTGTTAGATTATATTAAAAATAAAAGTTGGGCACAGGTGCTGGCTACTTATAACGACTAACTGTAACAGGAAGTAAGTAGCAACCACGCCAGGTTGAAATGACTATAGTAATGAAAGAATATGGAACACACCCCGAAGTAGTGAAATGATGCTTACTCACACTATGTACATCATATCCCAAATCATTTCTGCGCCCTGATTTCAAGCGCCCATTTTTCAATGATATTAACCAGTTCAATAATATTAACAGGCTTGCTTATGTAATCATCCATTCCTGCACGCAGGCATTCTTCACGGTCGCCCTGCATTGAGTTTGCTGTCATGGCTATAATTATCGGTTGTACACTCAAACAAAGGCGAATCATACGGGTTGCTTCCAAACCATCCATTACCGGCATCTGTACATCCATGAGAATCATATCGTAATTATCATGACTTACAATTTCCAATACTTCCTGGCCATTAGGAGCAATGTCTGGTTTATAACCCAGTTTTCCAAGTATTTTAATGGCCAGTTGCTGATTCATTGCGTCATCTTCGCCAACAAGTATGCGTAAAGGATATTGTTGTGCAAAATCCGGCGTCAACTTTTTACTGGCATTTTGCTTTTCTGTTTGTGCCGGCTTATTCTGCTTTCTAAGTGCGCCGAATACCTGTGTGCTGAGAACATGTTGCTTCAAAGGCTTGTAAACAACAGCACTAAAAAGTTCCGGGTATTGTTTACTGCTTTCATCGCCCAGATTACTTAATAATATAATAGGAATGTTAGGATATTTGATCCTGATTTGTTTTGATAGTTCAATGCCATCCATCTCCGGCATTTTAAGATCAGTAATTACGAGCTCTATATCTTTAGTATCTTTTAAAATGTCGAGCGCCTGACAGCCGGAAGAAGTTTTAACAGAAATTAATTTCCATTGTTCAAACAAAGCTTTCAAAATGCTGGCGGAAGTATCATTGTCATCAACTATTAAAAGCCGTTTACCTTCAAGGCCGTCTCTGTAATGGTGCAGGTCTGTTCTTATTGGCTGCGGGCTTGGCTGGGTATGTATATTAAACCCAAATGTAGTTCCCACTCCTTCCTGGCTCTCCACTTTCATTTGTCCGCCCATCAACGCAACCAGTCTTTTTGAAATATCAAGTCCTAAACCTGCTCCTGCTTTGATATTTGTAACAGAGTCGATCTCCGAGAAATGCTGACGCAGGTATTCCTTGTTATCATAAGTCATTCCTTTTCCGGTATCTTTCACTTCAAAGCCAATGTTAAGGCCTTTTACGTTTGAAGAATCCAGCAGCCGCACACTAACTAAAATTTCACCCTGTTGTGTAAACTTAATGGCATTGTCTATAAGGTTCATTAATATCTGGCGAAGCCGTACAATATCGCCAACAATATGCGTTGGCACATTCTGTTCAATTTTGTATAAAAGTTCTACTCCTGCCTGGGCTGCTTTTTTTGCAAAAACTTCTAAAATTTCCTCCAAACTGCTTACCAGGTCAAAATCCTTCGGGTCCAAAGCCTTTCCTGATTCCACTTTCGAGTATTCGAGAATGTCGTTCATAAGAATTTCATTAATTATCATTAGCAGCTTTTCACCACTGCTACGAATAGAATCAGTGTAATCCCGTTGTTCGGTAGTAAGAGAAGTTTCAGATAATAATGAGGCCATCCCGATTACACCATTCATGGGTGTTCTGATCTCATGACTGATCCGTGTTAATAGCTGGCTTTTAGTTTTGTTTGCCAGTTCAGCATCATTAACTGATTTCTGCTCATTGCTGACAGCGTAGGACAAAAGTTCGGTTTGTTCCTGCAAACGTTGTCCTAATTCATATTTTTGATTTTTTATAATGTTCATTCTAAAACGAACAAAAATCAATATGCCCAGTCCTGTTAAAATAAATACCAGTAACTTAAACCACCAGGTATATATAAACCATGGAAGCAGGATCTCGCCAATCACTTCAAAAAAAATATAATTACTATTCATATTTTAGATTTAATAAATTCCGACACGCAATTATTGTCCGTTATTAGTGGTATGTTAATTATGCATTGACACATGTGACTTCATGCTTAATTAATCATTAGTAATCCTGTTCCTATAGCTGCTTTTGGCAACCGCTTATTCTATTGCTAATTTTTTTCTTGCTTTTATGGAAGGAGCCGGGCTATGATTGTTATTACCAGACGAACCATGCTGCCATTCCCAATTAATTCCTATCACGTAATTTCTTTTTTTACTAAAAGGACTGAATACATATACCGGCAGCTTCCAGTTTTTATATGAAAATCCTATGAAAATCCCTTCTTCCATTATTGGCGATGATTGGTACACTGTTGACTGTTGCAGCACAATTCCCGATTTCATGAAAGGCGTAACCTGATAACTTAATTCGGTCCAGTTCAACATAAAACTTTTACTCCTGTCGTCTTTTGAGAAAACATATTGAAGTAGAGAGGAGAGCTCCACGCTTTTATACGCCAGATCAAGATTTACTCCCATTGAACCCCCATTGAACTGACCAATTAATACGCCGAGCATTGGCGTAGCTGTATAAGAAAGCTTACCATCTCCATAAAATGTTTTACCCGCATAGACAGACATCGTTTTCTTTTCTTCATAATTATACCGTACTTCTCCATACCAGTTATGAGCGTTTTGATAATAGCCGATACTCACAAAAGAAATATCCTGGTTTTTTCCACAATAATAATATTGCTCCAGCCCTATATGAGATTGTGCTCCTGCTTTATTAAACAGTGCCACTATTATCATAAGCAGCATACTATTTTTCATTGTTAATTATTATTGATTCCGCAGTGGCTAATTTATTCAGCAGGCTGATATCTTTGAGATGAGGGTTCCAATAAAAAAGCAACCGCTCAATGGGCCGCCACAATATCACATAAGTAAAAACATCTAAAGTATTGGCTATGCCTGTCTGGATGCTATCATTATGGTTGAGTAATAATGGCAGAAATCCTTGTGAAAGTATTACCACTGTGAGGCTCATAGCAAGCAACATCCAGGAACGTCGCTTGAACTTGTCAAACTCCATTACGCTGATTTGTTTTTTTGCCTGGAAATGACGGCGAATGGCATACATTAATGGTTCAGCGTATTGCTTGTCAATTTCATTCGTACATTTTAACTTATAAAAAATGACTGAATACCTTTTTGCGGAAACTACCGATTCGTTAATGTATTCTTCTAACTGCTGACTGAGCTGTCTTTTATAAATAGGAGCAGGATCATGTACGTTAAAATATTCATGAATCGTCTTCAGGTCTACGGTCATGAATATACTGATACTTTTTAAAACAGGTTCACTCATATGGGGTTTGGATTTGAACATTTTAGTGAAGTGTTTCTTAAAAATTCAAGGCTTTGCTGGCTTGTTGTAGATGAAATTTCAATGCTACGGTAATTACCAATAAAGCCGGAATGATAACTATAACGTATGTAAGTGGTTTTATTGCAGGTTCTGCAGGTCTTTTAACCTTAGTAAGTGTAGATCATTACCTGATAAAAAATACTTTATCGGGAGGTAAGGGTAATTCATTATAAAAATTATCCGGCCGTATAAAAAAACCGGCATCTTTTCTATATTTAAAAGAGATGGTTAATTTGCAGGGTATGTTTACCTGAGAGAGATTTTGTAATTCTATCGGGAAGAATACCGCTGTTATTTAAACATTTTATTTAAAGCTTATGGCTTATAATTCTTAATCAGGTATGTATAAAGTACTATTTTTATTGATAGCAGCACAGATAAGCTGCCTATCATCCGATTGCCAGGATAAGGTTGATCCGAATTATATTTCGGATTTTGCATTACCCTATGTATTTAAACTTTCACTTGAAAGAACCGGCGCCGGCCTGGATATAAGCCCTGATAATACCCTGGTACCACCTTCTGTAAGTTTTCCATTTAATACAGGCCTTAATCTGGGAGTGAATCTTTCATATAAATTTCTTAATCTTTCCGTTTCTCAAAGTTTAAGGAGTAAAACAAATAACCGTTCGTTATCAATTGCACTCAATACCTATAACGGGTCGGTTAATTTTGGCGGAAAGATCGGATTTTACAGTAACGTAGCATCTCTTAAAGATAAAAAGACCTTGAATGTACGTACAACGATAAATCTTTTCAAGTTAAGCCCTTACTGGTTGTTGCATCCTAATTACAGGCATTTGTCACTTGCGGCGATAAGGGATTTTTCAAAATTGCAAAAACGATCTGCCGGCGGTTTTATGTTTGAGATAAACCCAATGATCATCCGTAGCAGCGGTAAGGGAGGCCTGATCATTCCTTCGGAAAATTCTTATGTGGCCTTGTTTGATAAAATGGCCGGGTTAAAAAGCCTTACAATCATTAACCTTGATCTGCGC
>CAXSIE010000030.1:0-6879 GCA_964237295.1 uncultured Flavihumibacter sp.
AAATCTTTCATTTTTTAATTTCAAATGCATCGGCGGGCATTGTAATTACAAAATCGCTCTCAGCTAACTTTAATAAGCTGTTACCCATTCACAAAATTTTTATTGTCGAGTATTTTGTCGAGGAGAATTTATATAAAGATGCATTAATTAAAAAAGCTGATAAACTTAGAATCCTTTATTTAAGTAATTTGATGACTGAAAAGGGAATATTGGAAGTATTAGATGCTTTGCTTGAGTTAATTAATAAGAACATAAATTTTGAAGCCGTTATTGCCGGATCAATCCAAGTTGGCTTGGAAACGGAAATAAACGAAAGACTAAATATTCTTGGCACCAGGGTAAATTATATGGGCGTTGTTACAGGGGAAGTTAAGACTAGAGAATTAATGGAAGCTAATGTTTTTATCCTTCCTACCTTTTATAAAATGGAAGGATTGCCTTTTTCTTTACTGGAAGCGATGGCGGCCGGAAATATTATAATTACCACTGCCCATGCAGGAATACCCGATGTAGTAAACGATTGTAACGGTTTTATTATTAAGCCACAATCGTCACAAGCAATTTTTGACTGTCTTGAAAAAATCAATGATGATATTATAAGAATGGTTGATAAATATTCAGAATATAATAGAACTTATTCTTTAATAAACTTTACCGAAGAAAATTATACAAATAAAATTCTTTCTATTCTAAATGCAACTGCAAAAACTTAATTTGTTTCGACTTCCTGATAATTTTCGCGGCCGTGCAGGTTGGTATGTACAGCTCTGGTGGATAACAGAAGCTTTACTATTTAAAACTTCTCTTCATTCAATGTATTCCTGGCGTCGTTTTCTTTTAAGGCTATTTGGAGCCAAGATCGGAAAGGGAGTATTAATCAGATCATCAGTTCGAACTCAATTTCCCTGGAAGGTTTCAATAGGAGATAATGCCTGGATTGGGGACGATGTAGTCTTATACAGCCTGGGACAAATTACAATTGGCAACAATGTGGTTATCTCTCAAAAGAGCTATATATGCGCTGGTTCACATAATTATCAGCAAATTGATTTTCCTATTACAAACCCGGCAATATTTATTGAGGATGAATGCTGGTTAGCAACGGATGTATTTGTGGCACCAGGAGTGGTAATAGGAAAAGGCACCGTAGTAGGAGCTCGTTCGTCTGTTTTCAAATCTCTTCCTTCGGGTAAGGTTTGTGCCGGTTCTCCTGCTACTTGCATAAAAAACAGGGTTGATTAATAGTTGTATCAACTATACAATAGTCTGATCAAATGAACCTGCACCGTTCCAGGACGGGTGCGTAATAGGAATATGTTAATTATTAAGTGGTCCTAATGTTTTTATATATGATTCGGCAAAAGTTTCCACAAATAAAGGTTTGATCTTATATTAATGCTCCGTATTTCACCTGTTGTAATCAGTTGATAGGAATTTTTGCAGACAATTGTCATATTTCGATGGCGCAGTGATCTAATTAGTAATGTACCTACTACTTAAGAAGGTAAAAGAATTGTCCCATCATAAGCCTTACTGGTTTAATATGCGATTTTACTTATTTAATAGTAGAACATTGCAATGGCAGGATATTAATATAATACGATTATGACATTCTATAACTTTTAAATATTACGCTATTTAAAATACGTTGGGGAACTATCTCAATGAACTTGTCTTAAAATTTCAAAACTAAAAGGTAATCAATTGGTTTTACCATAATTAAGTTAGATCCTAATGATTTATTATTTAAATTATACTTAGGTTGTAGATTTGAGATGAATAACTAATACAATATGTATATTGTTTGGTCGTTTATTAGAACATCCTACCTATAATATATGAAATACTATTTATTATTATCTTTATTTATTGTCGCGTTTACCGCGTCATATTGCCAAACAAGCCAACAAATAACTGATATAATACAAGATTACCAAGAAAGAATAAATCAGAATGGAGGTTCAATTAAGACAACAGACGTATCGGCAATTACTACCTTTGTGTCTTCGGCAACAACTCATCAATACTGGAATAAATTAATCGATATTGGTGTTCTGGCAGGAAATACTGTTAGTGCCTCGCTGGTGAAATTAAAATTTCCTGCTAATGGAATAGCGTTAATTCAAAACAACGGCTATTTGGTATCAGATTATGCCTCTGATAAAGGCTTTCAATTAAATGCGTTAAAATCGCTCAACACCAAAACTAACCTGAATGCTTTAGATCTTAAGGGCCTTTTTGGAATGTCCATGTGGTTGGAAGACGCTGGTTCAGCAGCAATTGGTGCTCCAAATAGTGCCACACCTTATTCGATATTGTTCGGAAACGATACTGCCACCATGAGTTATATTGGTGAACTATCTAGTTATGCCGCCGTTGGCGGAAAAATTGTTTCCTCTACCGATGCCTTGTATCATGTTATTAAACAATCATTAAATTCAACAAAAGTTTTTGTTGATGGCAATCAGGTCGGAGCAACAAGTAATATTTTAACTACAACACAACTACGCGATGAAGACATACATGTTTTTAGAGACTCTGGCAATAGTGGTAGAGGGATATTTTATTGTATAGACGATGGCACTTTAACTGACGCTGAAATAAAGCAATTTTATAAGGATGTAAAGCAATTACTCTATGATTTAGGAAGAAAAATAGCACCGCCTGTGATATCGTCTGGTGGATTATATTCCCGTACCCAGAATATAACTATATCAGAATCGCCTACCGCATCATCAATGGGCGGTGCCACCATTTATTATACAATAGATGGCACTATTCCAACAACAGGTAGTGCTGTATATACAGCACCGATAGCAATTTCCGCCACCTCAAGAATACAAGCTATTGCGGTAAAAGATAACCGCTCTTCCAATCAGGCTGAATCCTGGGTTGCTATAGTGCCGGAAGGCTTCAATACCAATAAATATTATACAGCTCATGTAATGGTAAATCTTTTAGCCTTTACTAATAATATGGATGAGTGGCTCCTAGAAATGAAGGCTTCCGGCTACAATCTTATATGGGCACATCTTGATGATTACAGAGATAATTACATAACGACACTTCAAAGTTTAATGGATGCAGCTGTACGAGTCGGAGGCATACAGATTATGCCAGGAGCATCGTGGTGGGTAGAGCCAAACCGCGTAAGTCAAATGTTTAAAGACACTTGGAATCATCCGGGTCTGTTTAGAATTGGAGATAAAAGAGTGTATACTGGTTGGGATTATCAGCCCGATAACCAGGACATTATTGACAGCTTGTTAAAACTTCAAAATATTACCAAAGATCAATATTATTTATGGGTGCACTCCCGTTATCCTTACTCCTACGACGAAGGAAAGACCTGGGTGGGAGATTACAGGTTACCAAACGGATATTTGAAATGGAACGGCAATTCTTTTGCCGGTCAAGCCAGAGATCTTGAATACTTATTTAAAACAAGACCTCAATTGGATGGGCTGATCAATTTTGCAGTGGACCAAGGCAATAAAAGTAATATCATAAAAACAAATAAATTAATAACTCAATCTTCTCTTGAAAGAGGCAAGTTCTCTATGGGTGGGGTTAGTTCTTTATACGCCTCTGTGTCATTCACTGATTTTGGATTTAAAGGCGCTGCTGAAATATGGGACAGCATTTTGACTTCACCATTAGAAGCACGACCAACTGCCATGAGTGATATCACTGCTAACGATTATGCAGAATTATCCTACATCTCACCTTTGGTAATACCGCCCACAAACGGGCTTTCATTTATTCCACCCTTTACCAGTGGATTTAATTTAGGTAACAATATCCGATATCCCGTTGCAGATCATAGCGGTATTCAAAAATTTTTACGACCATGGGCTGATGCGTTTATTCATAACCAGGTATCGCCAACTTTTTCCGAGGACCGTATGTTTGCATGGTATTGGCTGCATCCCCGTGATCAAAAACCTGATACTGTAGAACCTGCTATATTTAACGGTTATTCCCATTTAAATCAAGCTTGGTGGAATGGTACTGTATACGCTACAGGAAATATCGATGTTGGTGGTACTAACCAAGTAGAAGGAATGAAATATTTTTTTCAAGACGGCATGAACAAGATTAGAATAGCAGCTCATTTAATTGCCCCTGCGCAACTTAAAATCAATGATAGTCTTAGTGATGTCAAACCTGCCGGTGCCGCTTATTTCGAAATAGAAATGGGAGCTTTTAGAGGCACTCCCACCTTCAGCATCGTACGAAATGGAGTAGAAATAAAAAAAGGGGACGGTTTGCAACCCATTACAAATAATGCATTCCCAGGTGGATGGAACTTCTTATCTACAGAAATAACTTCCTCTAAAGCCGTTCAGAGCTATTACCGGTCTAAAACCAGTGGTAATTGGAATCAACTTAATAGTTGGCAGTCTTCAAAAGACAGTATATCATGGAACAATGCGACAATAATACCCTCAAGTGCTACTAACCGTACAACTATACAAAATGGACATAAAATTATTATAACAGATTCTGTAAATATCGACCAACTGTCTATTCAGAATGGCGGAATTTTAAATGTAGCTCCTAACGCATTATTGATCGTTAATAATGGTTTAGGTGATGACATCAACATCGCGACTTCAGGAAGCATGGTGATACAATCTGATTCCACAGGTACCGGGCGTGTTGGCAATTCATCAGGCACCATATCAGGTAATGTAACTGTTGAGCGATATATTAACTCCACAATCAATAAATCTTACCGGCTCTTATCACCATCAGTAACTACTGCCAATAGTTCAAAGCCATTTATAAAAGACAACTGGCAAGAGGGTCAAAACAACACTAATATAAAGACTAACATTAATCTTATACCGCATTTCGGCATTCAAATCACCGGGTCAACCACAGGTGCTAATGGTTTCGACATAACCAGCAAAGGTACTCGTTCTCTGTTTACTTATAATCCTAGCACAGTTGATCCCTCATGGATAGAAGCATCTAATACAAATGCTTCAACTCTGGATGCTAAAAAAGGCTACCTGGTTTTAATTAATGGCGACCGTAGTACAGATTTACGTACTAGCAATGGCGCATCAAGTACAACAATCCGTGCAACAGGAACCGTAGCTACAGGAACTCAAATCTTCAATAAACCTACTGGTGATAGAGGAACAATGCTTATAGGTAATCCTTATCCATGTCCGATTAATTGGAGTACTATTTATAATGATGCTTCAACTTCTAATTCGAAAAATTTTGAAAACTACTATACCTATTGGGATACGCGTGTTGGAACGACGGGCGGTTATGTAACGGTTAATATGAATGGTGTTAAAAGTGCTCCGACCAATGCGACAACAGAAATACAGTCGGGTCAGGCATTTCTAATCAAAGTCAAGAAAGGTGTAACAGTGCCCATATTAACTATAAAAGAAAGCCATAAATCTAACACCAATAATATAAGGGTGTTTAGGATGATGCCCATACAACAGTTCATGAGCACCCTTTACTTCTTAACGCCGGAAGGAATAAGGGTAATGGCAGATGCTGCAAATACCGTTTTTGATAGCAACTTTTCTAACGCAGTCGATAACGATGACGCTGAGGAAATGGCAAATAAAGATGAGAATATTGCTATCTGTAGATCTGGTAAAATGCTTAGTATTGAAGAAAGATCTTCCATAGTTGTTAGGGATACAATTCCTTTAAGTACTCAAAGACTTAAAATCCAAAATTATGAATGGCAGTTCGACCCAACAAATTTCACCCAGCCCAATTTGCAAGCTTATTTAGTAGACAAATTTTTGAGTACACGATCTTTAATTAGCTTAACAACAACTACAATTATTCCATTCTCCGTTACCAACGATTCCGGTTCTACTTCTAAAAATCGTTTTGAGATTCTTTTTGAGCCTGTTTATATACTTCCGTTAAAAATTAACTCAATTAAAGCTTATAAAATGCCAACGGGTATTCGGATAGATTGGACAACTCGTAATGATATTAGCATTGATAGATACGAAGTGCAGAAATCTGCTAACGGAAAACAGTTCACACCGGTAACAGCACTACAGGCAGAACATAGCACTTTCCCTAAGAATTATTTTTATTTCGATTCAAATCCAGTAAATGGTAACAATTATTACCGAATTAAATCAATTAATCAATCAGGAACTCAGGAATACAGTGAGATAGTAAATGTGAAAGGAAACTATGTGAAGGAATATTTTGAAATATATCCCAATCCGGTTATAAGTAACGAAATCACTATTGAATTTAATAATGTTCCAACGGGTATATATAAGGCAAAATTAATAGGATCTGCAGGTGAAACAATTTATATAAAAATATTAAATCATCAAGGAGGTTCTTCAAGTCAAAAAATGGTTATTGATGCACATTTACCTGCGGGCAATTATACTTTACAAATACTAGGAAACAATATTTATTTTACTAAGCGTTTTTTGAAGGGATAATTAAATAGGTTAACAATAAGTAAAATCCATGTTACATCTGTTATTTAAACTTCTCCAAAATGTTATAAAAACATATAAATTACTTCTTACACAGAGTAGCCAATAATAATCGCAGATTAAAATATATTACAATCTATTAACAAGATAGAAAAGAACGCAGTAAAATAAATAATCAATCTGTCAGCAGCTAAATGTAGAAATTAGCATCACTCGAAGTTTTTAAACGTTACATTTGAAGATGTTGAAATTCAGTAATAAGCAAGGTATAAGGTGTTAATTTTGCATTGATCAATATGGTAGGGCTTCAGGTGCTTTAAAAATAAAAAAAGTGAGAAAAGTCGAATCCTAAAACCAAATAAATGCAGAGCAGGTTGTGACGATAATTATATATCTTATTCTTAACAACTTAAAAAACATAATTCTG
>CAXSIE010000030.1:6889-8518 GCA_964237295.1 uncultured Flavihumibacter sp.
AATCACCGTATTTTGTATAATAAGCAATACACATTCAAAGTTAAGAAAATAATTTAGTAGATAACTAGCATTACGGATGTAATGATTGGCACCAGTATTATACGTTAAACTTAAAAGTTAAAAGAACCACTCTACGAAACTAGAACCTTAAAAGCCAAGCCGCTGAATCTCAATAAAAATAATCCCAGTAGTTCATGTTCTATTTTAAAATAAACACAAAAACAAAACCCTTACATATTTTTAAAAGATTTCTACTCAAGACGCTTTAATTACAGTGATTTGTAATAACAACTGACAATTATTGTCCCATTAACATATTGGCACACTGTTAACTTGACAAAAGCAAGAATCTCTAAATCTTGTTTATCTATCCATTATCGTTAGTTCAAAAATAATTTATCACTCACTTATTATACCTTACCAAATAGGGTTAATGATGCATAGTTGGCCTATTAATATTAGTTAAGAATACTATAAATGCATCTTCAACGGTGTTGATAAAAAAATCGACTCTATATCATAAGTTTAAGTTAACAACTAAATATAAAATGCAACTAAAATCTAATTTTGCGATTATCATCCCCATGGCGAATGAAGAGGCAGATTTTAAACCTTTCATTTCGATATTAACAAATGTTATAGACAAGTATGAAAAGGGAACAGTCTATTTTATAATAGATAAAATCTCTAAAGATAATACCCTAAAGTTATGTAAAGAATTATCCTTAAATGACTGCAGATTCAAGACAATATGGGCTCCAGAAAATAAAAATGTGGTAGATGCTTACATAAGAGGCTATAAAGAAGCTTTGAAAAATAATCATGAAATTATAATAGAGATGGATGGTGGTTTATCACATGATCCAAGAGCATTGCCAATGTTTTTAAGAGTTCTAAATGAAGGTAATGAATGCGCTTTTGGCAGCCGTTTCATAAATGGAGGATCGATTTCAGAATCAAGCTGGAAGAGAACAGTTTTGTCAAAATTCGGCACTATACTTTCCAATATACTACTTGGTACAACAATGTATGACATGACTTCAGGTTTTCAAGGTTTTCATGCGGATATTGTTGAAAAATTTACTAATTATAAGTTATTATCACAGGCTCACTATTATCAGACTGAATTAAGATATCTTTTACGCAAAACACGTTTTGCCGAAATACCAATTCATTACAAAGCACCGTCTCCAAGTGTTTCAAAAAAAGCGATTCTAAATTCTTTAAGTGTTCTTTTTCATTACTTCTTTCAAAGAATTAAGTTTGATAGTGAAATCATAAAATAACATCATAATTGAAGTAATCTTAGATCTTCGTCAATGTTGATTGTCACTTATAAGTTTGATTTATTTTCATCTAACCTTATTGACTGCGCAGTAAATTGAACGTGCTACATCATAACAAACTAAAGCGGACGTTGCCACCAAAATTAAATAGAAACTAACATAAAACAGAATGATGATCTACCCTGACCGTGATCGGAATATCCAAGTAAAGGTTAATAAACAAGGAGGTGAGAAATACAATTAAGCCAATTTAACGGAAGTTCGGCCAAAAAACGACAACTTATGAAATAAACTGCATTAAGCAAAATTTATAACCAATCGAATACAGGATGATGACCATAGA
>CAXSIE010000030.1:8528-18537 GCA_964237295.1 uncultured Flavihumibacter sp.
TTTATGATAAGCTTGTAAGGTCTTATGACTATTA
Source organism: uncultured Flavihumibacter sp. (assembly GCA_964237295.1). Classification (GTDB taxonomy): domain Bacteria; phylum Bacteroidota; class Bacteroidia; order Chitinophagales; family Chitinophagaceae; genus JADCRZ01. Next base: position 8,563 of record CAXSIE010000030.1, read on the forward strand.
ATTGAAATACCTAACTACAACAGTTTTGGGGAGCTTTTTTTCAAAAGTCCTAAGATTTATTTCTAATGTCAAATTTTCCTTACTATCTATGGCATAAAAAGTGACTACATCTCCACCACAAACTATATTATTAGCTATTTGCCATTCTGCTACTTTCTTCCAGCTTGAGGTATACCCATTATAAAACTTTTCATATATAATTGCAATTTGTATTTCTTTTTTTCTTATAAGTCGATTCATAAAATAAGAGTTGATACTGTCATTTCTTATTGCTTTGGCGACTTCTGAACTACCAAGGCCTGTAATGTCTACTATCTTAATATCATTAGCAAGATAACAAACTGCCCCAACATCATTTAACGCTATTCCTTTTCCCTGGTAGTATTTTTTAATGAATAGTCCCATCTGATATTGTTGTTCATAAATATTTTTGGGTGCATTTAGAGCCACGTTAAGTGATTTTAAACCTCTAGATGCAACTTTGAAACCTAAAATAATAATTAACATATATATACATCCAACATAAATGAGGCTATCTACCCTATTTATAATCCTAGGCATTGAATTCTTTTTTAATGCAAATAATGCAATAGTTAAGATTAATAAGGCGACCAAATATGATTCGTATCTAAATACCCAACCTATACCTGCAAATTCTAAATGAAGCCATAAAGCATAAAATGAAATTGTAATCATTAACTGACCTCGTTCCCAAAAATATTTACCAAATTTATATCTTATAGCATATAATAACAATGCTGAAATGGCTAAATTAAATAACCAGGGGGCATCATAAAATACTAATAAAGGCTTTGAAACAAATAAAACAATCCCTTTTATAGAAAAATTAACCGCAGCTCCTTTTAAAATAATGGAATTGGGCGCCCACATGCTTCCATTATGAACAGAGATAAAGCCATAAATTACAATTGAAGAAAGAGATAAAAAACCTAGACTTAAAGATAATTTCCATCTTTTTTGAATTAGTGATAAACAACAAACAATAAATACTATAAATAGGCCTTCATATCTTGTAAATGGTAATAAAAATGCCGTTAGGTATAAGTTGATAACTGCACCTTTATATCCATATATTCTCTTTGCCTGGGAGGCGTGACTTCCTAAAATATGAGATGCGCTATACGCGAATACAATGCTTAGTAAAATGTGTAAAGTATGTTCCATCCCTTCTGTAACTATAATTGGTAAAGGAGTAAATAGAATTATAGATAATAGAACAATTAAAATTTTAAGAGGACTAATATTATTTTCCTTAAGATATTTATAACAGACACATATCAAAATAATGGCAAAAAAAACATTAAGAATGAGAGGAATAACTACATTAGGTGAGTAAAGTTTATAAAGCAAGCTTATTAAAAGCGTGTAAAGCAGCGAAGACGAGGATGAATTAAATTCATATTGTGTCAGTCCCCAAACATAATGATTTGAAAAATTTTTGGCAATTGCCATATGAATAAAAGTGTCGTCTAACGGATAAGTAAAATTTCCTTCATTAGTTCTTAATACATTGAATACAATAAAAAAAATTATAAGACCAAAAAATGTAAGAGAAACTAATAGGGGATAATGTTTTTTAATAATCACTATATATTTATATTTTGAAATAAAGGTGGCTAAATTCAAAGAAGCTTTAAAATTATGGTAAAAATAATAGATTAAGAAAATAATATAAATTAAGAAAAATAAGTATATTTTAATTCCTATATGTAATTTGAGACTAAACAAAATGGTTATATAATGAAAAAGTCAAGCATAGATTTCCTTTTATATTTTTCTTTTGTTATTATTAGTTTTATAGGATTTACGGTACTTATACCAAGCATATTTTATTTATTAAATTGGCCTATTAATACAACACTAATAATAAGTTTTTTACTTACAGTAATTGTTTTTTACATTTTTATAATTGAAATTCCTGAATATAATTTTGTATTCTTCTTGAAAATTATTTTGTCATTTATTATAACCTTTTCACTTTGTTGTTTCATTGCAGGACACACATATGATTTTTCCTTTGATGGCAACATGTATCATCAGCAAGCAATAATAGCTTTAGCTAAAGGCTGGAATCCTGTCCACAATTATGAACCGGAAACAATAAAAAATAATGTTAGTAAATTTGCAATCTATCACTACCCAAAAGCTATATGGATGTCTGCCGCTTGTATTGTTAGCATTTTTAAATACATAGAATATGGAAAGGCAGTTAATTTTTTATTTTTCATAGCTTCACTCGCTTTAACAATCCATCTTGCCACTAAAATGCTATTAGGGATTAAGAAATTTAAGATAATTCTATTTTCATTATGCATAGTTTTAAACCCCATTGTTATAAGTCAACTATTTACATTTTACGTAGACCAGGAGGTTTATTTATCAATTGTTTTATTATTATTATTGTCAGTTTTAATATACACAGAAGGACACAATAAACTTTTTTATCTGTTTTATATTTTTACTGGAATAATATTGATTAACATAAAATTTACTTCTTTTGTATATGGAGCATTTCTAATCAGTACTTTTAATCTATATCTCTTCGTAAAAAAGTCCATATATATAAAAAATATTTTTATAAGTAGCATGTTAATCGTAGTTATAGGTACTTGTGTTGTAGGAGCAGGTACGTTTATGAAAAACACGTACTATTATGGACATCCATTTTATCCCCTTTTTGGAAATAATAAAAAAATAGATGTAATGGATAGTCAAGTATCTGAAAAATTTTTTATAATGAACAGATTTCAAAAAATATTCTACTCCTTTTTTTCTACTTCAGAAGAATTATTAAAAACACAAGGCCGTTTACCTGTTTTAAAAATTCCATTTTCAGTCAGGCCTTCAGAAGTTACAGTATTTGCTAAAGGAGGTGGAGTTAGAATCGGCGGGTTTGGACCATTGTTCGGAGGCATCCTTATCTTTTCTATATCTATTTATTTGTTTAAAGGAAAATTTGGGGATTATCAGATACTAATTCTATTTGGTATAATATTTCTTTCAGGTGCATTAAATCCGGAAGCATGGTGGGCAAGATTATCCCCACAGTTTTGGCTTCTTCCTTTTATAATTATTATTTCCGTATTTTATAAATTAAAAAATAAAATAATTCAAACTATTTTATTAGCAGTAATTTTATGTAATATTACTATAATAAGCATCCCTCATTTTATTTGGCAGGTTTCTAATACAATAAGCTTATATAAGCAGATTGAAACATTGAATCATATTAATAAACCGCTTATTGTTGACTTTAGGCCTTTTTGGGATTCGAATAAGGAAAGAATAAAGCATTTTAGTTTAAAGTATATAGAAGCGGATAATTCCAAATGCGAAAAGAAAGTATCTTGCTTAAGATCAGATGCGAAAATTTGCTTAGATAACTTTTCTAATGCCGAGCAACTTATGTTGTTAGATATTGAAAAGAAAGATCTTAAAGAGTTTTTTATGGAAAAAATCAGATAATTTTTTTACTAGAGTTATTTTAGTTGTTAATAACTATAAATTTTCCTATATACAAAGAAAACAATTAATTCAGGTAATATGATGTTTACTGCTAAGTTTGGGCAACATGGTAGTTACCATTAGAGAAAGATGAACATCTATCTTATATTTCTGTGCTGTTAAACTGTTCTTCTTTTAATTTATATCTTTTTTTGCCCTTCTGTAATAATTATTTGTAACTTCTTATCATGTTGACCCAACATTCAAGGATGTTTGATCACCTGCGAAGCAATGCACCGTAACCGACCGAGCAAGCCGCTATTGCCAGGTAAAACATTCGGTCAGATCTTTGCCAACTAAATACTTTTATATGCGGCTACCTGATAATGATCGCTAGTCAAAGATCGATTTAATTCAGAAGTGGAAAGACAGCGGACTTACTCAAAAAGAGTTTTATCAACAGCAGAATATTCCGCAGCATGTATTTTATTACTGGCACAAATGTTATCATGATCAGCAGAATAGAAATGATACGGTTCCTGTATCAACGTAAGCCACCGAGGAACCCGCTATAGCAAATGTGTTTACCTGATATGATCTTTGCAGGAAATTATTGTATATGCATTTAACCGGTGCCGATCGCCAGGCAAAGATCAACCTTATAGAGCAGTGGAAACAAAGCGGACTTTCACAAAAGCAGTTCTATCAGCAGCAAAATATTCCGGCTCATGTTTTTTATTACTGGCATAAATGCTATCGAAACCAGCAGCATAAAAGTTCGTCGTCAGCTTCGGGTGGTTTCATTCCACTAACAACAGCATCGTTTGGACGAGGGATTGAAGTTCAATTGCCCAACGGAGTCCGGGTTATTTTTAATGAGCAGGTAAGTGTTGATTTTCTAAAAGCATTAATCGGCTAACGATGCTTCATCTTTCCCCCGCCGTTAAATATTTTTTGTACAGTCAGCCAGCCGATATGCGCAAAGGGTTTGATAGTTTATCCGGCATTGTTTCTTTAAAAATGCAGGGGATGGTTCTTGACGGATCGGTGTTTATTTTCCTCAATCGTAGCAGAACGCATATCAAACTATTACACTGGGAAGGTGACGGCTTTGCGCTGTATTACAAACGGCTTGAACGCGGCACCTATGAACTGCCTACCCATGATGCTACCAGTGCCAGCTTGCTCGTTACCTACCAGCAGTTACAATTTATGCTGCAGGGCGTGGCCCTAAATAAGATTGAATACCGAAAAAGGTATCAAAAAACCGCCTGAAATATAAAATCAAAAAAAGCAGTGGCTTTATGCACAAATCAGCTGTATAACTCGGACGGCAAATAATTGGTTGTAATCCTTTGTCAGCATAGCTTTGAGGCTTCAATGAGTACAGCAGAAACAATAGATTATAAAAAACTTTTCGAGGAAGCACAACATAAAATTGCTTTTCTCAATCATGAGTTGGATCGGTTAAAGAAACTCATCTTTGGTTCCCGCCAGGAACGCTTCATCGTTGCCCCTGCAGCAGCCGGCGTTACGCAAGGAACACTGGCCTTGCCCGGTGAAGTAATCATTGAACTCAAGGTTACTCCTGAAACGGTTGTTATTCACAAGCCTGCCAAAGTAGAAGTTGTCACCCAGCGAAAGGAACATCCAGCCCGCGTATTACCTGCTCATTTGCGCCGTGAGATTATTGTGCTGGAACCAGGCAAAGATGTCACCGGCCTCAGGCGTCTTGGTTTTGAGGTTACTGAAGTATTGGAATACTTACCCGGAGAACTGTTTGTAAAACAATACCTGCGTCCGATCTACGTACAGCCGACACCAATGGCTGAGACTGTCTTCATCATTGCTTCCCTTCCAGGAAGCATCATGGAGAAGTGCATGGCCGGTGAAGGACTGCTGGCACAAATGGCGGTAGATAAATACATGGATCATATCCCGGTTCATCGTCAATTGCAAAGGTTCGAACGTGCTGGCGTCACCATCGCTCAAAGCACCAGCAATGACTGGATGAGAAACCTGTTGAACAGTCTGGGTGGCTTGTATGAACTACACAAAAAGCAAGTGCTGGACACCCATTACCTACACGTGGATGAAACAACGATCAAGGTGCAGGATGAAAATAAAAAAGGTAAAACACATCTCGGATATTACTGGGTCTATCACAACAGTGAAAACAAATTAGTGCTCTTCGACTATCGAACGGGTAGAGGACGAGAAGGACCGAACGATATATTGAAACATTTTACGGGCTACCTGCAAACCGATGGCTATGGTGTTTATGATGACTTTGATAAAAGGCCAGGAGTAACGCTCATGCATTGTATGGCGCACGCGAGGCGCAAGTTTGCCGAATCAATCGACAGCGATCCTGTAAGGGCTCAGTATATACTGGAACAAATGCAGGCGCTGTATGCCATTGAGCGACGCATTAAAGAAGAAGCATTAGCCCCAGAACAAATACTTGCCTTGCGCCAAAGCGAAGCCGTTCCGGTGCTAACAGCCATCAAAACCTGGATGCTGGCTGAACTACCGAACGTATTACCAAAAAGTCCTATCGGCCAGGCCATCGCTTACAGTCTTCCACGTTGGGATAAGTTATCACTATACACAAGTAATGCAAAACTACAAATAGACAACAACCCGGTCGAACGTGCAATCAGGCCCGTAGCTATTGGAAGAAAGAATTATTTATTTGCTGGAAGCCACGATGCAGCGCAACGATCAGCCATGATTTATTCGCTATTCTCTACCTGCACCTTGCATAATATAAATCCATACAACTGGCTCAAAGATGTACTGGAGAGAATGCATAATTACACCATGAGCAATCTACACGAATTGCTTCCGCAAAACTGGAAGCCGGTAAATTAATACGCAAAAAATTATTTCAAGTGAGAAGCGAGTTCCTCGGTGGGTTACCATACAACTGGCTCAAAGATGTGCTCGATAGAATGCACAATTACACAATGAATATTCTGCATGAACTACTTCCTCAAAACAGGAAGCTGGTAAATCAATAAGGAAAAAATAATTTAATTAGTAAGCGGGTTCCTCGGTGGGTTACAAAGCACCCATAAAAATAATTTAAAACAGAACATTGATTAACATAAATACATAAACTATCAGTATTATTATTTGTAGCACCTTATACTGTGGATAAGGTAATTGTTGTAAAAGTTTAGTTAGATGCAATAGAGTTTATACCCCTAATAAAACTATAAAGAGCTAAGTTTAGAAAGATTATCAAAAAACTAATTAAAGAAATAACGTAAAAATTTGTATGACACCGAGATCCTTTCAACACAAAGAATCGTCCTGGTCTATTCTCGCTTTGACGCGTTTTTTTCTTGCAACTATTATATTTACAGGTCACTTACATTTTTATGTTCTACTTCCCCACATCATTAAACAATATATGACCCTCGGTGGTAAGGCTGCAGTTTTGGGCTTTTTGTTAATATCTGGCCTATCAGTAGGTAACTCTTATATAAACTCAAAAGTCGGATATTTTAAGCGTCGTTTCTTGCGTATATATCCAGTGTACTTTTTTGCCGTTTTAATTACGGTTTTTTTACAATATTTCTTAGGAACTCCTTATCAACTAAACGACATTACTCTTATTTCTGCAGGGTGGCTTACAAGCATTGCTAACTTTCTTTTACTACAAGGTTTTGCATCAATAACCATTACATATAACGGACCTTTATGGTCACTAAGTGTTGAAGTTTTTTTTTATCTTCTTGTACCTCTTCTATTTAAATTACAGATAAAATTCCTTTATTTGATTATAGTCATATCGATGGCTTGTTTTGCGGTATTACATTATAACTTCTCATATGGTTCAATCGCATTAGTTTTTGCATGGCCTTGGTTAATAGGCTTTTTATTATCGGCAAGAAATAAAATTAATGCCGCTTTACTACTTTTAACTTTGGGAATTGTACTTGTAGGCGTCAATAAAAATATATCAGGTGAAAAACTAAGCTGGGTTACTTTTTCTATCGTGTCTTTGATTTTATTTTTATGCATATACTTAAATATTAAATTGAGTGAACCGATTATTAAAATTTTTAATTATCTTGGTGAATTATCTTATCCGTTATATGTGTTCCACACTCCCGTTTATCTTGTTTTATTTTATTTCGGTTTTAAAAATGCCTGGATTTACCTGTTATGTTTGTTAATAATCATAGTGCCAGCGAATCACTTACTAGATCATTGGCTAAAAAATATATTTTGGAAACCTTTAATAAATTTTATTACTAATAAATGCTTACATTTATTATTTCGCCTTAAACAAAAAACAAGATCATTCTTACCTTTAGCTTCAAGATCATAGTTAAGAAAAGTAGTAATAAAGAAGCAAATATCTATCTTATGCTTACTTCAAAAAGATTTAATAAAGAGTTTTAATGTAAATTTTTTTTGCATGATAGAGCTTGTTAGAATATTAATATTTTATTGAAAGAAAGTGAAGAAGCAGACCATTAACTGCCAAGAAAAAGACAAAAAAATAGTTGACTTAAATTAACAGTTATTTTCTGGAAATAATCGCATTTCCGACATGAATTTACTCTGAGATATCTCACTATAAGTAAAAAAGCATTTAAAAATTAATAAAATTAGATGAAGAGATGTGATCATAAAACTTTCAAAACCGGCTCTACAATATTAATAAGATAATAATATTGTAAAGCCGGTTTTGAAGAATTATTTTTTTGCAGATACACAGATACTATTAGAATTAATAAATCACGAACAAAAGCAAGAACTATTAACGTAATGAATCTATCAGATAACTAACGGATTAATATAGCTTTTTTCTTAGGTAATAATTCCTGCTTCGACTGTTCCTTACCATTAAGAATATTGCTGGCAAATCTTGATAAAATTTTTTCTTTAGACAAATTATTTTCAGCGAAATCTCGCGCGTTACATTCCTTTGCAGTAGAATGTAGGGATAATCCGAAATATATAGCATTTTTCAAGGATTCCTGATTCTCTGGTTCTACAAGGATCCCCATATCTGATGAATTCATAATCTCATATAAACTAGTACCTTGGTTAGCAGTTACTATAGGGATACCCCCAACAGCCAAGATAGTACTCAATTTTGATGGCATTACAAGATCACTGGCATTTGCTTTTTGAAGGACTAAATGAAAGTCTGCCATGTTAAGGAATGTATTAAAATCCTTGTGAGGCTGAAGTGGCAAAAAGATTACATTTTGTAATTGAAGGGTATTTTTTAAAGTTACAAGGTGTCCTTTATAAGGTCCTGATCCACATATTACAAACTTTACATGCTCCAGATTTTCAAAATCTTTTGCTACATGTATTATAAATTCCAAGCCTTGCTTGACTCCTATAGCTCCGGAATACAAAAAAATTTTGTCAGTAGATTTAAAGCCATAAAGAAGTTTTATTGAGGCTTTGTCAGGAACCGGTTTAAATATGTTGGTATCTACCCAGTTTGGAAAATAAATCACTTCCCTATCACATTTACTTTTTACTTTATTTATCATTCCTTCTGAAATAGTGCTTATGTAATCAGCATTTCTAATAATATATTTTTCTAAAGATGAAAACGCCTTTAAAACCAGCGAAGATTTAATCATTCCTAAATCGCGGGCAGCATCAACCTGAAGATCCTGTATGTGATATATGAAAACAGCTCCTTTAATTTTTTTATATAATACTCCTAACAATCCCAGTTCGAATGGAGGAGCTACTGTAATAACGTAGTTAAATTTGCGAGTAAAAAAAAGAAAAAATAAAGCGATGTAGCAAAAAAATGAAATGGTAAATTCAGATAAAAGCCGTTTTATTCCTGTTGGACTAGTAGGAATGTAATGAGGACATCTGATAGTGGTTACTGCAATAGAACCAGGTTTCTCAGAACATTTAGTCTCTTTTTTAAATAAAAAGCGTGATTTTCTATATTCCGGTTGCACCTTCCAATCCGGGTAATAAGGAAATGTTGTGATAACAGTACATTCATAACCATTCTCTGACAACCAATCGATCATCTCTCCACTATATTTTCCAATACCTGTGGGTTCGGGATAAAAATTTCCACCAATCAGTAATATTCTATTATTCATTAAATTAGGTTAGAACTGGATGTTTGTACAATGTTTACAACCCAAGGATAGCAAAACAGCATTCACTTGGACTATATATCGTTACTAAGCTTCTATTAAAACTATATGGCAATCAATAATTAAAGGGAATGTTTAATTAATTGTCTATTATATAGATCAATTATTATCAAGTGATAATAGGGTACTTGATATACATTAGCATAATTTAAACTCATATTTAGTTATACATTATTAAACCAAATAAGATTCTAAATTAACGATTACAGAAACGGATTATTAATAGATTTAATCTATTAATTACTGAACATTTTCAATTTGTAGCGAGGTATATAGTTGGGGCATTAATTAGGATTGGACTTCTATTTCATGAAGGTAACATTAATAAAGAATTTGCTGTCTTATT
>CAXSIE010000030.1:18547-21114 GCA_964237295.1 uncultured Flavihumibacter sp.
AATAAGGATTGTAATCTTAAAATTTACTAGCATTAATTTAAGAATTAAACTACATTTTTAAATTTGCAATGTTTTACTACAGCAAAAGCTGAAGTAACACTGAGATCAACAAAAGAAACTATTCAGTAAACCTTACCTGCCATCTCGGCTTCTAACCCATAATTAAAAAAAGCTACTCCAACCTCCCACTCCCCGCTTTCGTAAAGAACACTCCCCCACTCTCTTCTTTCAAACTTTTAACATGCAGGTCTTTCAAAAAAAAGTAAGCGGCTTCTGCTTTTTCTTTGGTGATCTTTAGGATAAAATAACCATGCCGCTGCACATCTACAAATTTCATGTGTGGATTGGCGTTATAATTTATAGGGATGGGCAATTTTTTATTGATCATCCGCTGGAAGGCTGATGCCATGAAGCTTCCCACCTGTTCGTCAAAGTTGGCTGAGGTAACACTGGCTGAGGCGAACTCTACTGCAACCGACCCTGCTCCGGTTACGGGATCGTAGGTGGCGGCTTCACCTTTGCGACTGTGTTTGGTGGCACGTTTGGTAACGTCGAAGGCAAGTGCGCAGTGCATGCTGGCGGAGAGGATCACAGTGTTGCTGATCTTTTGCTGACTTAAATAATCAATCACCTCATCTCTTTCTGCGGGATAACCTTCCCAGTAATCTAAAAATGTGTCATAGAATTCCTGTAATCTGGAGGCTAATGAACCGAGTGATTCGGCCCATTTTAAATTGATTTCTGAAAATATCACCTGGTTGGCAATAACCTTCCACTGACAGGGTGAAAATTTTAAAGTGTTGAATAACCAGTCCTTTTGTTTAGCTCCCAGTATGGTCCTGTTTTTTTCGAACCTTGCCGGATCAGACGCGTTGTAGATCTGTTTATCGCGACCTTCCAAACGGGTATCGAGCAGCACAAGTTCCATGAGCTTTCCAAAGCGAATGGATCGGTAAATTTTTGAACCGTCGCCGCGGATGGGCAACCATTCGAAGTATGCCTGCCGGGCCGCGTTTTTTCTGTCGAGCCATTCGCCGTCATTGTTCGGGTCATGGCCTTTGGCGCCGTCTTTATAAGCGTTGTTGGCGGTTTCATGATCATCCCAGATGGTAATAAACGGATGCTGCTGGTGCGCATGTTGCAGGTTGGGGTCGAGCCGGTTTATTGAATACCTTCTTCTGAAGAAATGCAGCCAGTAAGCATGATGTTTTACAAAATGAGTGGCTTCATAATCATCATCGGGCATGTTGTTTTGCGCATCAAAATTTCTTTGTGTTCCTTCATAAATATAATCGCCTAAATGGATCACTGCATTTAGTGTTGGGCGTTGAGCGATCCTTTCCAATGCATTATAAAATCCTGCGGTGTAATTGGTGCAGGAGATGACGGCAAACTCAAGCGGTTCTTCTGTATTGTCCGGTGTTGTTCGGGTGCTGCCAACAACAGACTTATCGTTGTTGTAACTGAACTGGTAAAAATATTGAGTGGATGGTGATAATCCTTTCACATCAACATTTACGGTATAATCGGCTTCAGCGCTGGTTGCATGTTCTCCGGTGATTGCTACCGGTTCCATTGAGTCATTTTTTGAGATGCTCCATTTCACCAGCATGTTGTCAATGCCTTGTTGCGGGGTGATCCTTGTCCAGATAATTACCTGTGTCGACAGCGGATCGCCTGACGCAACGCCGTGAGGGAATGTTTTGATTGATGGATCTGGTTGCGGAGCTTCATTGGCTTTATTATCGGCCGCTTCCAAAGGCGGGACTATAGCCGAGGAAAGTATTGCCCCGGTTGTTATTGCGGCACCTTTTATAAATTTTCTTCTATGAACCATATTGTTAAGTTTTGTATAATACCATCAGACAATCAAAAATCATTACATCAAGTTCAAAAATGTATTCCCACCGCCAGCGATACGCCCGCCCATTTAAACTCTTTCGTTGCGGTACGCTGGCCAAGGCCGATATGATTGAATCCCTGCAAGTACCGGGCATCGAAGAAGAACGAATCGGATAATTCCACTTCCAGTCCTGCAATGCCGGAGATATTTCTTTCTTCTGTATCATGTGTGATGGTAGTAACAGATCCGTTATTTTTTTCCTTTGCACTGATAAGCAGGTCAAACTGAGGACCGGCTATAATGGCAATGCTGTTGGCGACGGCTATTTTTAAGATAAGGGGTAAGGTAAGATAGCTGATCGTGTAGGCCGTTTTGATCCGGTCGTCTTCACCGCGCATTTGAGTAAATATATATTCCGGCTGGAATGTAAGCGACCGGTTCAGAGGCAATTGCAACAGCGCGCCCAGGCTGAATCCTGGCTTCCAGGTGTTTTTTACGGATGGGTCAGGAGGTAAAAAGGCTTTATTGAAATTCATTAAAGAATAGTTGATACCTGCTTTGACGCCGAATTTTTTAGTGGAAGTTTGAGGGTTTTGAGCTTGGAGGTGTAGGAGGTTTGTAAGTAATACGATAGGGATGATTAGTTTCATTAGATGAAAATAAGATAAATCGGCAGGGTAAGTATAGTAAGTTTTTTTTTAACACAGAGGGCGCAGAGGAGGAA
>CAXSIE010000031.1:0-5774 GCA_964237295.1 uncultured Flavihumibacter sp.
CAAAGTTTTCAAGTAGCTGGTTTAAAGAGCTTGCAGTAGGGGCGGGACTGGGCTTGCGTTTCGATGTATCTATCCTTGTGTTGCGTTTAGACCTTGCAATGCCTTTAAGAATTCCTTATTTGCCTGATGGAGAAAGATGGGTAGTAAATAAAATAAATTTTGGTGATAATGATTGGCGTAAACAAAACCTGATATTTAACCTTGCTATTGGTTACCCTTTTTAACAGTTTGATTTCTGGTGAAAAAACCGAGATACAAATGAAAACATATAGTTGAGGAAATTAGTACACACTTATGTAAACTTCTAAAAAATATGCTTTGCAGGTATAAAATGCTTGTTACCGTTTTGTATTTTATTTATGATCAAAATACTGTTTTGCTGTTAAGTTGTAATAATTACCAATAATTTAAAAGCTGGAGACCTGTTAATAAAATATCAGTAATTAATGGCATGTTTTTTTACATAGCTACCTTCATAACAGTCAACTTAAATAATCAACTTATGGAAAAACAAACTCAAGCCAAAAAAAGCAGTACACCTGCAACCCCGGCCAAATCTGGTACAAAGTCAGCAGCAGCCAAGAAGAATGCTGCCGGCAGTTCAAATGGTGGACTTAAACAAGATACTTCTTTACTGGAAGAGTTCGTACTGGATGCTATTAAAGATATTTACTGGGCTGAAAAGCATTTATTAAAGGCATTACCTAAAATGAATAAAGCTGCCACAACACCTGAACTAAAACAAGCTTTAACGGAACACTTAACGGTAACTGAAGGTCATGTTTCCCGTTTGGAACAGGTCTTTGAATTGCTCGGTAAAAAAGCGCTTGCAAAAAAATGTGACGCCATGAATGGTATATTAAAAGAAGGCGCCGGCATTGTGGAAGATACAGAAGCGGGAACTGCAACACGTGACGTGGGCCTGATCCTCGCCGGACAAAAAGTTGAGCATTATGAAATTGCGACTTATGGTGGATTGGTGCAGATAACAAAGACTATGGGTAAAAATGATATTTCAGAAATCTTTGCGCAGACTTTGGCTGAAGAAAAGGAAGCTGACAGCAATTTAACAGCAATTGCAGAAAATAATATTAACATGCAGGCAGAGGAAGAAGGTGACGGAGAAGAAGCTTAATTTATAAAGCTCTAAATTATTAAAGCCAGGCTTATTAGCCCGGCTTTTTTATTGAACTTACTGCAAATTATTCCGTTAGGGGAATTATTTTCTACATAATGTATGTTTATAATTTATTCAGCAGAGTTATATAAGGGAAAGGAGCAGTCACTTTTAAGGCATAGTATTTACTCTATTTTAGGTATTAATGTTATAATTTAAATCTAATATATTATGGAAATCAATCAAAAGTTAGCAGCAGTTTTAAATGATCTGATTCGAATTAATAATGATAGAATTGAAGGGTATCAGAGGTCTATTAAGGAAGCAGGAGATAAAGATGTAGACCTGAAAGCAATCTTCAGCCGCATGACTGACGAAAGCCGTCAATATATTTCAGCGCTTTCTCATGAAGTTTATAAATTAGGAGAAGAGCCGGCAACAGCAAGTACTACAGTATCAGGGAAAATTTATCGCGCCTGGATGGATGTAAAATCTGTTATAACAGGTAATGACAGGCTGGCTTTACTGGAAGCCTGCGAATTTGGCGAAGATGCTGCACAAAAAGCCTATCAGGAGGCTCTTGTTTCTGATGAAACATTGTCTATAGATATCAGGCAATTAATAGCTAAGCAAAAAGAATCTCTTAAAGTGTCACATGATACCATTAAAAGGTTTAGAGATATGCATAAGAAAGCAGACTCTGATGACATTGTTAATTCAAATAGTTTAAGATCTTCAGAAAGTGATCTTCGCAATGAGAAGTCCTTATCAGGCGTTAAAGATTAATTGTTTGAATTAAATATTAAATTATATCTTATTATCAACACAAAATTTATTGCCATGAAGAGCTTCTTTTCTTTTTTAATAATAGCTTCAACTTGTTTCTTAGTTTCCTGTAATGAACATGCAGGTAGTTCAAAAAAAAATAATGATTCTGCATATTCAGGTTTAGAAGGTACTCGGGAAGATGCTTCCCAGCTTTCAAATGCCACTATTGCCACCAATAGCGGACAAACAGGTAAAAAACCGGCTGAAGTTAAAAAAGATTCTACTAAGCATTAGTCATGTAGAACAATTTTAAACTGATTAAGATGCCTGTTTCTTTTTAGTGTCCAGACTTGCTTTTAGCTGGGCCATAAGATCTTTAGACTTGGAATGTACAATCCTTAACGCAGGAGCAACCACTTTTTTACCCTTGGCTTTTGCGTTAATAAGCTTCATTAATTCATCAGTGTAAGTATCCTTATATTTAGAAATATCAAAAGGACCGGTTAGTTGTTCAATTAAAGCTATGGCCATTTTTAATTCAGGTGCTTTGCTTTCAGCATCAGGTAGTTTAAGGTCATCTGATTTTCTAATTTCGTTGTCATACCTGATTTTCTGAAGGATCATTACATTCTCTACAGGTTTAATTAAACAGAGACTTTCCTTACTCCTCAAAACATAAGTTCCTAATCCTACCTTTCCTGTTTCCTTTAATGCATCGCGAAGCAACCCGTATGCTTTAGTACCTGATTTTTCAGGTTCCAGGTAATACGGCGTTTCATAATACATACTATCCACTTCTGTTTCCTGCACAAATTCAACTATCCCTATCATTTTTGTTTTTTCAGGGCTCGCTTTTTTAAAATCTTCGTCGGTTAATATCACATATTTTTCATCAACTTTAAATCCTTTAATGATATTTTCATAAGGCACCACTTTGCCGGTGTTGGCATTTACCCGTTGAAATTTAATATTAGCATGGTCTTTACTATCCAGCATGTCAAGGTCCAGTTCACTTGCCTGAACTGCACTGTACATTTTAATCGGGATGTTTACAAGTCCAAATCCAATGGAGCCTGTCCATATTGCTTTCATAATTAACAGTTTATTTGATATGCATATAAAGATCGGATAGTATGATTGTAAGATAAATTATTGTGCCGGATTATTATTACAGGAAAGATTGTAGAAATAGTTCCGCGCAAAATGTATAAATTTTTATGTAGCTACTACTTGAATTTACAAGGTATGGTATTTGACCTGGTAGGCAAAACATATTTATTTTATGAAATTGAGAAATGATTTTCTAAAGAAAAGTGCTGTAGTGCTAGTTCTTGTTTTTGGTATGTTTGTGGTTGTATCTGCTCAGGAGCAACAAACATCTGCTGAAAAAAACTTAACTCCTAAATTTGGCATTAAAGGCGGGTTAAATCTTAGTAACCTGTATACAGATCAGGCCGATGATAATAATCTTAAATTGGGTTTAAATCTTGGTCTGTATGCTAAAATCCCCATAGCCAAAGGCTTCTCCCTGCAACCCGAATTAATTTATAGCAGTAAGGGTGCAAAACTTACTTACAGTGGAAACATTATCCAGGGTAGTAAAGGAGAGTATCGCTTTAATCTTAATTATGTGGAAGTTCCTTTATTAGCGGTTATAAACATTGCCAGTAATATAAATATTCAGGCAGGGGGATATGTTTCCTATCTTGCTTCTGCCAACATTAAAGATTTAAAGGACGACGGAACTGTTCATGACATTACTGATCTGAAAGCTGATAATTTCAATCGTTTTGATTACGGTTTGGTGGGCGGTATTGGCGTTGATGTAACAAACTTTACTATTGGTGCCAGATATAACTATGGTCTAAAAGAGGTTGGAAGTTCAGGACTAGCTGGCAGGTTAACCAGAAATTCAAAGAACAGTGTAATTGCTTTGTATATAGGTTTAGGGTTTTAAGCTGAGTATTTTAACTGTAGAGGTAACATAAAAGGCGCAAAGGTAATCCTTTGCGCCTTTTATGTTACCTCTATAATAACAAAATTTAAAGCTTGGGAAACGTGATCGTAAACATAGTACCCACATTAATCGTTGAGTTAACCTCAATATTGGCTTTATGAGATTGCAGGATATTAAGAGTAGCTGCTAGTCCCAATCCCAGCCCGTTTCTTTTACTGGTAAAATAAGGTTCAAACAGCCGTGATAAATTTTCTTCACTGATACCACAACCTCTATCGCTTATTTTTACGATGTGCAGAAAATTCTGCGTTTCAATTATAATTTCAAGTTGTTCTTCCTTTCCCTGCATTGCTTCAACTGCGTTGATGATAATGTTTAAGAAAGCTATTTTTAATTTTTCTTTATCAGCCCAGATAAAAGCAATAGTATCTGAATACTTTACTTGTAATTTTACTTTTTGCAGGATGATCCGGTCAAGGGAAGCTGCAATGCTTTCATCCATTATTTCCTGTAATGACCTTTTTTCCATAAACATTTCCGCAGGCCTGGATGAGTCTAACAATTCAGTAATCAGCGCACCGATTCTTTTACTGTTGCGTTGAATAATATCAAGGTAAATCCTGTTCTGAGCATCTTCTTCAATATCCTGTTTAAGTTGATCTACAGATAAATTTATATTGTTGAGAGGGTTGCGAACTTCATGACCCAGGGTTCGTACCAGGCGTCCTGCAGCTGCCAGCTTTTCAACCTGCAGCGTTATTTTTTCGGCTTTTTTTATGTGGGTAATGTCGTGAATAATGCCATGGTAATAAAAATTACTATATGCATCAGCTACTTCTTTTGTAATAGATAATATGCAATATTTTTTTTCGGTTTCTTTTGTTACCAGTTCAATTTCCATATCATCTATTTCACCTGATTTCTTTAACTGATGGTTTAACAATACAATATCATCCGGGTCGGCCATCAGGTCATATAACTTTAATTTTTCCAATTCATACAGGTTGTATTCAAAAAGTTCAAGAGTTGCTGCATTAAAATCTATCAATAGCAAATCTTCATTAGCCAGAAAAACGGCATCTTTTGATTTTTCAAAAATACTCCGGTATTTTCTTTCATTGGCTTTAAGTGCTTTAAGTGAAGCTGCCCTACCCAGTGAATAACGGATACATCTTTCGAGCTTTTCTGTATTCAATTCGGTTTTAATGAGATAATCCGCCGCCCCAGCCTGCATCGCTTCCCTGTCTACAACAGGGTTTCCTTTACCGGTAAGTAATACAATAGGTTCTTCACAATCATCTAAAGTGGCATCTTTTATAAGATCCAAACCCGTTTTGGCGCCAAGCCTGTAATCTACAAAGTATAAGTTATGCTTTCTTTGTTTCATATGAGCCAGTGCCTCGTTATAGTTATAGCACCATTCTATCTCGAAGATCGCAGAATCAATATCCCTTATATAATCACCTGTTATGATAAAATCGTCTTTATCATCATCAATAATCAATATCCTGATGATAGGCTCTGAAAAAGTCATTATTTATGATTGAGTTTCCGGTAGAATAACTGTAAATGTAGCGCCGTTTTGGGTGTTGCCATCACCGAAAATAATTCCGTTATGATTTTCTACAATCTTCTTACAAATAGCAAGTCCAATACCTGATCCGGGATATTGAGATTTGCCATGTAAACGTTGAAATATCTGGAAAATTTTTTGGTCGTATTCCTTTTCAAACCCGATTCCGTTATCTTCAAATTCAATTTTAAAATAATTTTTATCGGGCTTTAAGTTAAATTTAACTTTTTCTAGTACTTCGAGCGGATGGCACCTGATATGTATAATGGGGGGATTCGTTTCTTTTTTAAATTTAATGGAATTGCTTAAAAGATTATTGAACAACTGTTTTACCTGGGTGGGAACAATTTCCATGGTTG
>CAXSIE010000031.1:5823-15297 GCA_964237295.1 uncultured Flavihumibacter sp.
CAATTTTTAATTCAAGGTCTGCCTTAACTTCATTGAATAATTCTGTAAGGCTGGCTTTACTAAAATACCTGCTCGACCTTGCAGTGCGGGAGAATTCAAGCAGGTTTTCAATAAGTATGCGCATGTTTTCCGTTGCTGCCCCCATACGATCCAGGTAAAGAACTCCGTCAGACCCTAGTTTCTCCCTGAACTTTAATTGTAACCTTTCGCTGAAAGTAGTAAGTTTCCGTAATGGTTCCTGTAAGTCGTGAGAAGCAATATAGGCAAATTCTTCAAGTTCGGTATTTGAACGGTTTAACTCTCGTATATTTTCCTCCAGACTCCTTTCATATTCTCTTAAGCGTGTTACATCACGGGTTGTTCCAATAATTTTTTCCGGAGCATTTTTTACTTCATTCCGGATGATTTTTCCATAAGTTTCCAAATGCTTTATTTCGCCATTTTTGGTAGTTACGGATGCCTCATATATATAGTTATCCTTTTCATCAAGGGCATTTTTCGAGGTTTGTTTACTATTTACAGTATCGCCTTCACCTGTAAAGAAATGCAACAGGCTGGCAATATCCAGTTCCTGCCTCTCTTGTTGTGTATCGTAACCAAACAAATGATACATGCCTTTAGACCATATGGTATCACCATTGAGTAGGTTTGTTTCCCATGATCCCTGGTTTAAGAATTCTTCTTTTTCAAGAATCATTTGTTGGTAATACATCAGAGCCTGATTAATCTTCGTCTGTTTGGTTATATCCCTCGTAATGCCGATTACTTTAGATACTTCGCTATTTGAATCTGTAATGATTTTTCCTTTGGTTGAAACAATTTTTTCTTCCTTTTGATGAGTAGTGATCGTATATTGATATTCAAAATCTAATTTGTTTTCAAAAGACTTTTTAATAATTTCCATGAGTGTAACAGCGTCTTTTGCAGAAAGATGTTTATAATAGAAATCATTAGAAACCTCTGCTATTACATCTCTTTTATCATATCCAAGCAGTTGAAACATACCGTCAGTCCAATGCAGCTTGTCTGTTTTTACATTCCAGTTCCAGCTTCCAAGCTGTAGTAAGTCCTCAGTATCATCTATAAGTTTTTTTAATGCTGCTACTTCTTCGGCAGATTTCGTTTGTTCAGTAACATCTTCTGCTATAAACAACAAGGAAGAAGGTTTTCCTGATTCATCGCGCCGTAATACAGTGCCACGGGTTCTGAAGTGCCGCCAGTCACCTTCCTTATGGTTTAACCTGGCATTATAAGAATAATCGAGATCATCCTCAAGCAGGTAAAATTTTTCCATCTCCAGGCTAACAGCTTCTAAATCATCTTTAAAAATTACGTTCGTAAAATCATTACCCCATTTCTGGATTTTTTCAGAAGTATACCCTAAAAATTTACTAATCCTGCTTTCATTTATAAATGTTAAACGCTTTTTAGATGTGTCAATTACATACACTATTGCCGGTAAAAAATCGGTAATGTCATTGTCAGAGATATCCTCATTCTTCAAAAACAGAAGCTTTAAATAATTTAGAATATCTTTCTTGCTATCTATGGCCATATTACCAAACGTATGTTATTGCATGTAAGTGTTTCCGGGTTATTTGCTTAATTGATCAGATTGTAGTTTGTTGTACATTTTTTATTTAAATCACGTTATCGCTTGCTGAAATCAAGCCCATAACGTTCTCATCTGTGCAACAGGTATTTGTAAGATCTCTCTGTATTTCGCCACTGTTCTCCTGGCAATGGAAAATCCTTTATTGGAGAGTATTGCAACGAGTTGCTGATCAGTAAACGGACGTTGTTTATCTTCGGTTTCGATTACTTCTTCGATGGTAGTCTGGATAACACGGTTACTTATCACCAGGCCTTCGCTATTACTGATACCTTCTGTAAAAAGGTCTTTTAATAACAGGGTTCCGAAAGGGGTAGCTACATACTTATTACTGGTGATTCTTGAAACAGTTGAAATGTCAACGCCTACGATATCTGCAACATTTTTAAGGATCATTGGCTTTATTAATTTAATGTCACCTTCAAGAAAGTAATTGTATTGCAGCTTTACTATTGCTTTCATTACATTCAACATAGTGGATTCACGTTGCTGGATAGCTGAAATAAACCATTGAGCTGAATTCATTTTATTTCTTACATATTGCCTGGCTGCTTTATCTATCTGCATATTTTGTTCGGTTCCGTTAACCCGGTCAATCCATGATTTATTTATATGCAGGTTATTAGAACGTTGACGGTGAAGAGAAACTGCAAGGTTATCTTCTTCGTTAGTGATAATAAAATCAGGGATTATATTCAGGTTGGCCAGGTTGCCGGATAAAATGGTAATAGGCTTCATTTTAAGCGAAGCAATAAGCTTTAGTACGATTTTTATTTCTTCTTCATCAATGTTAAGCAGGTGCATGATCTTATCCATATTGCGGCTGCTTAATTCGGAGAAATGAACTTCAAGTAACCGGATGGCAATTTTGACATCGGGTCTTTTGCCATTCATTCTTTTAAGTTGTAATAAAAGACATTCGCGTATGCTTCTTGCACCAATTCCTGCCGGTTCCAGATCCTGGATTTTAATAAGAACTTTTTCCAGGTCCTCTGTTTCCATCCATTTTTTACACCTGAATGAAATATCATTTGCAATATCAATCAGTTCCTGCTCAATCAAACCATGTTCGTTCATGGAATCTATGATGTGATTGGCCAGCATTTTTTCATCTTCCGAGCAATCGAGAAATTCAAATTGTTCCTTCAGGGATTGACGAAAGTCGGTTGTTTCCGGCAACGCCCTTTCAGGTATTTTTTCACTGTTAAAGTAATTTTCATATTCCATCTTATAATCAGGAATATCATCGTAAGCGTACTCCTCATAATCTTTAAAATCCTGCAACGCCTCGCGGTTGTATTTCTCAGAAGAGACATCATCTTCAGTAGAAACTTCTTCCAGCAATGGATTTTCTTCTATTTCCTGCTGAATACGCTGTTCTAATTCTAAAGTATTTAAATGAAAAAGATTAAGTAGCTGAATTTGCTGGGGTAGGATTTTTAAATGTTGTTTTTGTGTAAGATGTTGATGCAGCATAATACATGTTTTGCCTGCTTGTAATGCAATCAAGACTCCAAATATTTACTTTGTCAGTAATTAACTTGTTTGGTCTTAAAATTCATTATTAGATTTATAATGAATATCTTATTGTTTGGCTGATAATCTTTAAAGAAAAGAATATAAAAGGTTTCTTGTGTAGTATTTTCCCCATAATGAAGAAAACTTACCATAATTTAAAACTGTAAACTAAAGAAAAACCTTAAATATAACCTGTCAGTTCAAAATATGATTTTGCAAATTGTTGGTTAACTTAAAACAGGAATTTAATGCCGGGAGAATTTAATGATACATCAACATAAAACGGGTAGATAATTACTCAGAGGTTAGAAAGCGATTACAATTTCACTTGTGTAAGATGCTATCAGCGTCAGCTGTAGGAAGATTAATGAGTGCAACGTTTCTTCCTTATAGCTGCATGCTGACTGCTAATGGCAAGGCGTGCATGATTAGCTTATACCTGTAATGCCCCGATTTTTATCTTAGTCTTCCGCTTTAGAAATTTTTCCTGTTTCATTAATCGGATCCTTTTCAGATTCAGAATCGGTTAAGGGCTCACCAGAATGAGTTTGTGCTTCATTTATGGTTGTGTTATCCTTGACAGTTGTTTGTGGTGTTGGTTCTTCAGTAAAAGTTTCTTCTGATGGATTTACAATTTCATTTTGTTCTTCTTCATTTACTATCTGGTCTTTATCTTCACTTCCTGATGCTACCATAGTATCAATAAATTGATTGTTATGCAAGCCTTCCTGAATATCATCAGAGGAAGTTCCAAAAATAATATTTGAATTACTGCCCTCCGACTGGATTTGCTGGTTGATATTTTTTTCTTCCATAAACTATATTGAATGGTTAAACAGATACCCCTAAATTAATCCAAATAAGTGAAGAGTTTTCAATTATGAATCTAATATTTGGTTTCCATACAAGACTCTATAAATAACCCCTTAACTCAATACCATTGTTATAGTTGGCTCAAGTGACATGGTATTGTCATGATTTTAAGAAAACCCATAGTGTAATATAATAATATGGAGGCTTTTTAATAATTTCGTGAAATATGCAAAAACTTTTCATCCTTATTGCAGAAGATGATTCTGATGATCGCTTTTTGTTACAAACAGCATTCAATGAAAAAGGGTATGATGATAAATTGGAATTTGTAGAGAATGGAGTTGAGTTGATAGAGTTTTTAACAAAGATTCATAATAATGATTCCCAATACAGTTATCCTTATTTCATTCTACTTGATTTAAATATGCCTAAAAAAGACGGACGCGAAACGCTTCAGGAAATTAAGCAGCATCCGGTTTTTAAAATTCCTATCGTGGTTTTTACTACTACTAGAAATGAAAGTGAAATAAAACGTTGTTATGAACTGGGCGCTAACACTTATGTAGTTAAACCGGTGAGTTTTGAAGGGTTGACCAAGGTTTTACAGGATATCAGGAATTATTGGTACAATTCGGCGGCAATTCCCTGGTAAATTTTCCGGCTTCATGGGTCAGATACAACGACTAAGGTTGTATTACTTCTGTAAATATGCTGCTTTGTTAAACTATCTTTGCATCTTAACATATTCTTTTGAAACACCTATTTGTTGCAGCATGTGTTCTGTTGGTTTGTTCCTCCTGCAAGCATCATTTTAATAATGAATTGGTTCAACACCTATTTGCAGACACACCGGTTTCTATGCCTATAAAACCAGGAGTAATTGATGAGGCTTCAGGTATTGCCGATAGCAGGGCGAATGCCGGTTTTTTATGGGTTGAACAGGATAGTGGAAATCCGCCGGAAATTTCATTGCTGGCTTATAACGGCACTGTTGCAAAAAAAATCTTTATAAAAGGCGTGGAGAACAGGGATTGGGAAGAAATGGCCCTTTCAAAAGGACCTGAAGCAGGCGCTGACTATATCTATCTGGCAGATATAGGGGATAATTACTTACAGTATAATAGTTACACTATCTTTCGTTTTAAGGAACCATCTTCATCTACAGATACAATTGCTGTTTACGATAAAATAGCGTTTAAATATCCTGATGGCGCCAACAATGCGGAAGCTATCCTGGTTGAAAGTAATTCGAAAGATATTTATATCATAACTAAAAGCAATGTAAAAACCAATATTTACAAACTGCCTTATCCGCAAAGCACTATACATATCTCTGAAGCTGTTTTGGTAGGTTCATTGCCCTTCACCATAGTAGTAGGAGCGGCTATTTCAGCTGATAATACGGAAATTATTATAAAAACTTATGGTGCTTTATATTATTGGAAGCGTACCCTTAATGAAACAATAGAACAGGCACTCAGAAAACCGGAAGTGAAACTCGGTTATCAATTAGAGGCACAGGGAGAAGCCGTAAGCTTTAAAAATGATAATTCCGGATTTTTTACTTTAAGTGAAAAGCCAATGCTGGCAGGAGCTGTTAATCTGAATTTTTATAAAAGAAAATAAATCAGCTTATACCCGATTTAAAACAATTCACAGCATACCGCTTCAGGCTTCCGCAACAATGTTTTCCATTCTGATTGCAGAATGGCTTTCATCATAAACACAGGATCCGTTTTTTATCACCAGCACTTGAGGGGATTCATGAGAAACCTTAAATTCTTCTGAAAGAAGGTTAGAAAGTGAACGATAATTGATAAGGTCTAAATAATAG
This sequence comes from uncultured Flavihumibacter sp., assembly GCA_964237295.1. Lineage (GTDB taxonomy): Bacteria > Bacteroidota > Bacteroidia > Chitinophagales > Chitinophagaceae > JADCRZ01. The sequence continues at coordinate 11,601 of CAXSIE010000031.1, forward strand.
AAATCCATATTATCCGGTATTTTACTTCTTTCAAGCCTGTTTTTTGCCATGCTGCTTATTGCACAACGCGTGGAATGCTTGAATATAACCTGCGGTTTTGTTTTAGATTTTTCCTTTATCTCCTTAAGCTGATCAGAAGAATTTATTATTATCCACTCCATAAAGTGATGATTTTATAAAAAAATTCAAAAACATGCCATCATTGAAACAATGGAATGTTCAAAAGGTTGAACAGGAAACTAAAATATGATTAGGAAATAAAAGAAGAACTTTGACCGGTCATGAAAACATCATTTAAAAATCCGTTAACCTTAAAAGGGATTAATGACCATAGCCAACATAACCCTGGGTGGCTTTGCATCCTCCCCTGGAAGTGGAGCAACCTGTAATAGCCATGAAGGAGGAAGCTACTATTAAAAGAACAAGGAACTTAAATTTCATTTTGTAATTTTTAAATAACAAAGCAGACAGTTTAAACATATCTACGCTTCAAAGAAACGATATATTTCCCAATTGTACAAGCTGTGATAAGCAGCAATTAAATATATTTTGTTAATATATATTGCTTAAATACTTTTAACTTCTGTAATCATTCAATATGAAAGTTCATTTTATAGCTATTGGAGGAAGTGTAATGCACCAGTTGGCTATAGCTTTGAAGCGAAAAGGCTATGAAGTGACCGGGAGTGATGATGAGATTTTTGAACCCGCCAAACAAAATTTAAAAAAAGAAGGCATTTTACCGGTGGTTATGGGTTGGTTCCCGGAAAAAATACAACCTGAAATTGATGCAGTGATTTTAGGAATGCATGCAAAAAATGATAACGCCGAACTTGGTAAAGCAATAAAACTTGGATTAAGGATTTATTCTTTTCCTGAGTATATCTATCAGGAAAGTAGGCAAAAAACAAGGGTAGTTATAGGAGGAAGTCATGGTAAAACAACAACAACCTCCATGATCATCCATGTATTAAAAAAAACATCCAAGTCTTTTGACTACATGGTAGGGGCAAAACTGGAGGGATTTGAACAAGCAGTAAATATAACAGATGCCCCGGTAATTGTTTGTGAAGGTGATGAATATCCTGCCAGTGCTATTGATAAGCGACCCAAATTTCACTTTCTATTTCCTCATATTGCGGTGCTCACGGGTATTGCATGGGATCATATAAACGTTTTTCCAACTTTCACCATCTATCTGGAACAATTTAGTATTTTCATAGACAAAATAGATCCGGAAGGACTTTTAATTTATAATGAATCTGACCCTGTGCTTAAGAAATTGGTAGAAGAGCATCCATCCGCTGTGCGAAGGATTGCTTATACTAATATGCAGCACTATAATGAAAATGACAGAACCGTTGTAACGCTTGAAGGGCATAACGCTGTGCTACAGATTTTTGGTAATCATAACATGCTTAATTTACAGGCCGCTTACCTGGTTTGTAAAGAATTGGGCATAGAAGCTTTGGATTTCTTACAAGCAATGGAAGACTTCACTGGTGCGTCAAAGCGTTTGGAACTGATCGCAAAAAGTGATACACTACAGGTCTACCGCGATTTTGCTCATGCCCCATCCAAAGTAAAAGCTACTATGGATGCTATGAAGGCCCGGTTTCCTGACCGGAAATTGATAGCAGTTCTTGAATTGCACACTTACAGCAGTTTAAGTATTGATTTTATACAAGAATATAAAAATGCTTTGGAACCTGCCGATCTTGCTGCGGTGTTTTATTCAAAGCATGCTCTGGAACTGAAAAAACTACCTGAATTGAAGAAACAGGATGTTTATAAAGGATTTAATAAGAAAGATTTAGTAATAATAAATGATCGGGACACCCTGCAACAATGGATGTTACAGCAGCATTATAACAACGCTATCTTATTATTGATGAGTAGCGGTAATTACGATGGCCTGGATGTTATTACCTTTGCAAACAAATTAGTTAATAAAGAACTGGTATAGTGTTAATCATAATTGTAGTATAAGTTGCAGTTAGCTATCAGGAGGAAACACTGTACGTTTGTGATCTGCTGATAGCTGGCGGTTAATAGCGTATAACATGGATGTTACCCGCAGCATTAGGCATAAAAAGCAAATAGAATCAATACTTTAAACCGGGGTTTGGGTAAGGACCGTGCAGCGCTACTGCAACTATACACATCTCTGAACTAATTTAAATCAATGTTAGCATTAAAAAAACCCCTTGCATTTATTGACCTGGAAGCTACCGGGATGAATCTTGGAACAGACCGGATCGTTGAAATAGCCATTGTTCGTTTATTGCCAGACAATACCAGGCAGGTTAAACGTAAGCTCATTAATCCGGAGATACCTATTCCACAGGTAGTTACGGATATACATGGCCTTACTAATGAGATACTGAAAGATGCTCCTGTTTTTAAACAGGTGGCTAATGAAATAAAGCAGTTCCTGGACAATTGCGATCTCGGTGGTTATAACAGCAACCGCTTTGATATACCGTTGTTAATGGAAGAATTTCTTCGCGCAGGCATCGACTTTGATATGAAAGGAAGGAGGCTGCTGGACGTTCAGAGGATTTATCACATGATGGAGCAGAGAACCCTTACAGCCGCTTATAAATTTTACTGTGAAAAAAACCTGGAAGGCGCTCATGGCGCCGAGGCAGATGTAGTGGCTACCTGTGAGGTGCTGGAGGCACAGCTCCAAAAATATGAACACCTTGGCAATACAATTGATTCTATATTAAAATTTACCGGTGAGGAGTTGATCATTGATTTTGCCCGGCGTTTTATTATGGACAACGGTGTCGAGGTTTTTAATTTTGGAAAGTATAAAGGCCGGGTAGTAGCAGAAGTGCTTAAATCTGAGCCACAGTATTACGACTGGATGATGAAAGGTGATTTTACACTGCATACAAAGCAGAAACTCACGGAAATATTCAACAGGGCCATGTTAAAAAAGGGCTAAAATAAAAGATATGACATATTTTGTCATTTAGCTGAGGTTTGAAATTGTAATTTCGGTTCAATAGATTAACGATTGGAAAAAATAGTTATTATACCTACTTACAACGAGCGCGAGAATATTGAAAAAATTGTTCATGCCATTTTTTCTTTACAGCAGGATTTCCATATCCTGGTGATTGATGATAATTCCCCCGACGGTACCGCGCAACTGGTGAAAAAATTACAGCTTAAATATCCTTCGCAATTATTTATAGCGGAGCGAAAAGGCAAGTTGGGCCTGGGAACGGCATATATCTTCGGATTTAAATGGGCCATTGAAAAGAAGTATTCCTACATCATGGAAATGGATGCAGACTTTTCTCATTGTCCGGCTGACCTCCAACGTTTGTATGAAGCCTGTAAATATGGTGGTTACGATGTAGCGGTTGGTTCCAGGTATGTTAAAGGCGGAGGCAATGTAGATTGGCCATGGGGAAGGGTGTTGCTTTCAAAAGGCGCCTCTATTTATACACGCCTCATAACATGGATGCCGGTAAAGGATGCTACCGCGGGCTTTGTATGTTATAGAACAAAAGTGTTGGAAGCTATTAACCTGGATGAAATTAAATTTGTGGGGTACGCATTCCAGATAGAAATGAAATTCGCAGCCTGGAAATTGGGTTATAAAGTTAAAGAGGTGCCAATTATATTCCAGGACCGCCAAATGGGGATTTCTAAAATGAATAAAGGGATCGTGAAAGAAGGG
>CAXSIE010000031.1:15307-21006 GCA_964237295.1 uncultured Flavihumibacter sp.
ATTCTTGGTGTGCTCAAGCTTCGCTGGTACAGTTTGTTCAAAAATTATAACAGCCGTGTTAAGAATAACGGACAAGCTGCATTTCATAAGGTAGACAAAGAAATTTTTGCACGGGCCGGAGATGGGAAGGCTTGAATGTAATTATTAATGATGAATTATGAATTCAGTTATTTAAAAGATATTCAAGTGTAACTACTGCCTTAAATATGTAATTTCATACTTAACTTACCTGAAGATTTTCCGTTCATAATAATCATTTATAATTAATAATTACATCATTCACACCTGTTGAAACGTTCCCTGCTCAACCTTCATCTCGCTGTTTTCCTGGCTGGTTTTACCGGGGTGCTGGGCAGATTGATTGCGTTGAACGAATCATTACTGGTCTGGTACCGCTTGCTGATTACCGTTATAACCCTTCTGCTACTATTCCTGTTACGTGGATCTGTTCCAGGGATTTCATTAAAAAGCCTTATAAGAATATTTTATGTAGGCGCTATTGTGGCCCTTCACTGGGTGGCATTTTATGGAAGCATTAAGTACTCAAATGTTTCCATTGCATTGGTTTGCTTTTCTACTGTCGGTTTTTTTTCTGCGTTACTTGAACCGCTGGTTTTAAGAAAAAGCTTTTCTATTATTGAACTATTGCTCGGAATGCTTGCTATTGCAGGTGTTTACTGTATTTTTCATTTTGATACCCGGTACAAAAACGGAATTGTATTTGGCATTACATCGGCATTTCTTGCAGCGTTGTTTACCATTCTTAATAAGAAAGTGCTTGAGAAACATGAAGCCGGTACTGTTACTTTATACGAACTGATGGGAGGCTTTTTGGTATTGACACTATTGTTACCGGCCTATCTGCAATTTTTTAACCTTCACTTTAATTTGCCTTCTTCTGCAGACTGGCTTTGGCTGATTATATTAAGCTGGCTTTGTACTGTGCTTGCTTTCTTCCTTTCTATGAGTGCTTTAAAGAAAGTTTCAGCATTTACAGTAAATCTTTCTTACAACCTTGAACCTGTATACGGCATCCTGCTGGCTTTTTTAATTTATCATGAGAACAAGGATTTGGGAATTAGTTTTTATGCGGGTTTGTCTCTTATTGTTATGGCGGTTGTTTTGCAAATGATCAGAGTATACAGAAGCCGTTCTTTGTTATAAAAATTATGCTGAAGTGGAAATATACCTCACCAGACATCTCTTCGCAATGGGAAGTAGTGTTTCTTCAAACGGGTAATTAATGCCTGTTTCAATACTATATACAGCAGGATTGGGTAGCGCCTTACGGTTTCTGATAAGTTCAGACTTAATGTTACCGTAAGTATTTACGAGGTTCTTATGCCAGCTATCAATAAAATCAGTTTTGATACCCCGGTATTTTTCATCATGTTTTTCAAACATGGTTATACGGTAGTAATAAACAAAGGTTTGATGCTGCGATGCATTCATTAAAAACATATATCCTTCATTGGTCTCCAAAGGAATTAGTCCAACAGGTGCAATCTTCAAACTAACCTCAACAGATTCGTAAATTTCGGCGCCGCTGGTAATCGCCGATTTCATCTTTTTAGCTGAATAGTTGATAATATTTTCCAGTTCTTCCATCAGTTCATTATCAGATATCATGCGCTCATACAACAGCTCCAATTGTTCCAAATTTATCTCGGTAAGCTGCTTGGGAAATTTCTCCTGGAGGTATTTTTTATTCTCGCGGAAAGAAACAAGGTTATTATAATGGAATATAAGGTCGGCTAATTGCGGATACAATTTCTGTTGATGGAAATACTTGTTTACTTCCTGGAGGTAAGCGAGTAAAGTGTATCTTTTAAGTTCAAAGTCGATGTAGCCTTCAGCGAACCATGTTTCTGATAAAGTTTTCATGTATATCCATTTTTAGTTAAATTTCCAATCGAAATCACTGAAATATGGCAAGAGTACTATGAATATATAAAAAATTGATGAAGCCGTAAAATAGTGCTTGCAAAAAATAAAATTTATTTAGTAAAATTACTATTACTCTTGTCTGTTACTTTTCTAACGGTTAAATAGCAGACTTATTATATTGCAATGGATGATCAATGGCTCCGACCTCCAATGTAAATGATATAACATCTTCAGATGATCCACCACTTACTAATGCAGGTATGAAAGCGCCAGGAGCTAAAAGATTTATTAAAGAATAAGCATTATTTTTAATAGTCAGGAGGTTATCAGAAACCAGTGAAGCGGATGAGTTTCGGCAGGTAAGGCCACTTAAAAAACCCGTTTCGGATCAAAGTTCTCCAACTCTCTTGCTACTGCCGTTAAGAAGGTAGAGCCTAGGCTTCCGTCGATAACCCGGTGATCATAAGACATTGACAGGTACATCATGTGCCTGATGGCAATAGAGTCTCCGGCCGGTGTTTCAATAACTATCGGACGTTTCTTTATCACTCCTACTGCCAATATCGCGACCTGCGGCTGGTTAATAATCGGGGTGCCCATCAGGCTTCCGAACGTGCCTATATTGGAAAGAGTAAAAGTGCCATTCTGGATGTCCTCAGGCCTAAGCTTATTGTTGCGTGCATTAACTGCCAATGAATTAACCTGTTTGGTTAAGCCCACAAGATTCAACTGGTCAGCATTCCTGATCACCGGTACAATTAAATTGCCTCCCTGTAATGCAGTAGCTATCCCGATATTTATATCCTTTTTAATAATAATCTTGTCGCCTTCAACTGAACTGTTCATCAAAGGATACTTTTTGATGCAGCGCACAACCGCTTCCACAAAAAGCGGTGTAAAGGTGATGCGGGTTCCTTCTCTTTTTTCAAAATCCTTTTTTATCTTATCACGCCACAACACAAGGTTGGTTACGTCTGCTTCGGAGAAGCTGGTCACATGAGGACTTGTATGCTTGCTTCGCACCATATGATCTGCAATGAGTTTCCTCATACGATCCATTTCTATGATCTCCACGTTGCCGCCGTAAATTGCCGGGGATTGGTTTTTACCGGCATCCTCCTTTTTTACAGGTTGTAAAACCTCCAGTGACTCATGAACTTTTAACTTTGAGCTCTGCACCTTGAACTGCTTTCTATGCTCAACAAATTCCAGGATGTCTTTTTTGGTTACCCTTCCTTCGTTGCCGGTTCCCGGAATATTTTCCAGTTCACTCATACTAACACCTTCATTGGTCGCAATATTCATCACCAGGGGAGAGTAAAACTTATTTGCTTTAACATTTGCCGGCTTATCAGAGGTGACCGGTATACCTTGTTGAGGCTCTTGTAAAGCTGTGTTGTTTGAAGAAGGAGTTGGCTGGCCATTATGCGGAGTTGCAGTTAACTCCGGTTCTGCTATTTCTGTTCTGATGGTTGCTATTACTGCGCCAACGGGTACCACATCATTCACTTCAAAAAAAACCTTTTCTATAATACCATCGGCAATACTAGGAACATCACTGTCTACTTTATCAGTTGCAATTTCTAAAACGGATTCATCCTGCTGCACTTTGTCGCCGGGTTGCTTGAGCCATTTTAAAACAGTAGCTTCCATTATACTCTCTCCCAGCTTGGGCATTAACAGGTCAACTATAGCCATGTAAATATTGTTACAGAATTATTAATGGTGCATTTTCAATTGCCAAAGGTAATTATTTCCTTCTAATGCCCTGAAAGGTATAAATCAGGCTAAGATTGTATGAACTTTCTCAACAGGTTTAAGGCATTGTTTGTCGTAAGTTCTATATTGCGCCTGCGGTCGAACCTGAAATTAAATTTCTGGGTAATTATTTTTTCACGATCACCTACTGCCACCCAAACCAGTCCAACAGGTTTTTCATCGCTGCCTCCGCTCGGTCCCATAATACCGCTCACTGCAACTGCGTAATCGGTTTTCAATAAAACCAGCGCCCCTTTTACCATTTCCTGAACGGTTTCTTCACTAACTGCTCCCCTGGTTTCCAGCGTATGTTGAGATACGTCCAGAACTTCCTGCTTAACACTATTGGAATAACTAACAACACTGCCCAGAAAAAATTGTGAAGATCCGGGTTCTGATGTCAATAAACTTGCTATGTAACCGCCTGTGCAGCTTTCCGCCGTAGAAAGCGTTTTATTTTGCTCCTTTAGTAGTTTACTTACTACAATATGCATGGCGTCATCTCTGTCAGTAACCAGGTATTCAGTAACCAGGTTTTTTAATAGTTCAAATTGCTGTTGTATTGTTGTTTCAATTCCTTCTTTTTCATTGTCAATACCGGTTAAACGAAGCCGGACCATGCCATAATTCGGCAGGTAAGCAAGTTTAATAGTAGGGGGAAGGTTCTGTTCAAAATCCTTAATAAGCTCGGAAAGAAATGATTCACCGATTCCGAAAGTCAAAAGGGTTCTTGAAACTATGAAAGGCATTTTAAAATACTGAGGCAATTTGGGTATAACGTAATCTGTCATCATGCCTTTCATTTCATGCGGTACTCCGGGCATACTTACATATATCTTACCCTCTTTTTCAAACCACATTCCCGGTGCCGTTCCTCTTTTATTTTGTATAACGGTGCATGTATCTGGCACTTCCGCCTGCTTGAGATTACTTTCCAGCATAGGCCGGTTCAGCCGGGCAAAAATTTGCTGCACATTTTGTAAAGCGCCTTCATCGACCATTAACTTCCCGCCGAAATATTTGCATAGCACTGGTTTGGTAATATCATCTGCCGTGGGGCCCAGGCCACCTGTAATCAATATCACGTCTGCGTTGTGGCTTTCTTCATTTAAGGCTCTTATGATCTCTTCCCGCACATCCCCTACGGCTACTCTTCTCCTTACCCAGATGCCGGCTTTGTTCAATTCGGTTGCCATCCAGGCGCTGTTGGTATCAATCACTTGTCCGATCAGTAATTCATCGCCGATCGTTATTATAGAAGCGTACACAAAAGTTTGATTCATAAGATAAATTTAATCATTTCAATCACAGTTCAAAGATTGTCTGAACTTTGATTGAAATGATTAAAGGATGACTATGATTTACGATAAGCCAATCATAGCTTTCATTAAATCATTTCAATCAGAGTTCAAGACATTCAATTACAGTTCAAGACATCAAATCACCGTTCACAACAAATGAAGCAAGCGTTAGTTATAATTATTTTATCGGTTAATTTTTATGCATCCCCGGCGCAGGACGTGTCACAACGTTTAACTGAAGCAGTCAGAAACCTGGAAGCCGATCCTATGTTAAAACATGCTCTTATAAGTTTGTATGTAGTGAACAGCAATACCGGCAAACAGTTTTTTAATAAAAATGCACAGTTAGGACTTGCACCGGCCAGTTGTCAAAAAATTTTTACAAGTATTGCCGCATTTGAATTACTGGGACAACAATACAGGTATAAAACGGTTGTAGGCTATGACGGACAAATTGATGCAGGAGTATTAAAAGGCAACCTGCATATTTCCGGAAGCGGTGACCCTACACTTGGAAGCTGGCGATGGGATCTGACAAAGGAAAACCAGGTATTGCAAAAGTGGATAACCGAAATAAAAAGAGCCGGCATCAAAAAAGTAAGCGGACTGATACTGAAAGATGATATAAACTGGAGCGCTGCTACCATACCTGATGGCTGGATATGGCAGGATATAGGGAATTATTACGGCGCCGGCGCCGCATCAGTTAACTGGCGCGAAAACCAGTATGATCTTAATCTTAAATCAGGCAAT
>CAXSIE010000032.1:0-1856 GCA_964237295.1 uncultured Flavihumibacter sp.
TTTTATACTTACAAAGTGTTTGGTTGAATACGAACAGGCCAATAGTATTATTCTGATAGCCCTGGTGTTTGCTACTCCCTTCTTTGTAATTTTCGGAAGTTTATCTGACAGGTGGGGAAGGAAAAATATCATGCTTACGGGTATGCTGTTGGGCATTCTGTTATACCGCCCTATTTTTGAACAGCTTCATGAGATTGCGGATCCGACGCTGAAAACCGCGCTAAGTGCCCCATCCAAGGTTATTGAACATAAAAAGATAAGCGGGTCTGCAGCGGATTTTCTATCAACCAATATCATATCCACTTCCTATGAAGACGGGAGTGTATTGCGCGAGATCAGTAAACAAAAATTACCGGCTAAAGGTGAAAAAACACCGCCGGTATTAACAAAAGAAATTTTATTGGGTGAGTCGGGCCGCTGGAAAATGATTTTCCTGATTGCTGTAATGGTGTTATTTGTTACCATGGTTTACGGGCCGGTTGCAGCTTTTTTAGTTGAGATGTTTCCAACAAGGATCAGGTATACATCCATGTCATTGCCTTATCATATAGGTAATGGTGTATTTGGCGGATTGGTTCCTTTTATAGCAACACTTATTACCACTGTACCGGGCACTAATTATCTTTCCGGTTTATGGTACCCTATAATTGTAGCAGCATTGTGTTTTGTAATTGGCGGCCTCTATCTATCCAATAAGATAGATGCAGACGTTAACGATTAAGTTACAAACTGATTTATTTATGAAAGTATTAAAGCGTTGGCTGGGAATTTTATGGATGTTGTTAGGTCCGGTTGTTATATTGCTGCTTATAAAGAGTGCAGTGAAGAATATCGATCCGGCGGGAAAGGGCGATATTAACAAACCCATTCCCTGGATCATAGTAATAACCATCTTTACACCAATTGCCATCGGATTGGTGCTGTTTGGCTGGTACGCCTGGAAAGGAGAGTATGATGGTGAGGTAAATGCATAATGGCTACGCAGCTATCAGCATTAAAGTTAATAATGAAATAAAGATATTTTTAAGGTTTAGATGGGATTATAATTATTTTAAAAAATAAATTACAGCTCGTAACAATGTTACTCAGAATAACAAGCTGATAGCTGACAGCCGAAAGCTAAATTACCATCATGTCAATTGAAGTAAACGGGCTTACAAAAATTTATGGTGAACAGAAAGCTGTAAACAACCTGTCTTTTCAGATACCGAAAGGCCAGATCGTTGGTTTCCTTGGTCCGAACGGTGCAGGCAAATCAACCACTATGAAAATAATTACAGGTTATTTGCAGCAGGAGGCCGGTACAGCGTTGGTTTGTGGCATTAATGTTAAAGACCATCCTATTGAAATCAAAAAAAAGATTGGTTACCTTCCTGAAGCGAATCCTTTATATTATGAGATGTATGTAAGAGAATATCTTGACTTCATTGCAGGGATTCATCATTTGAAGGATAAGAAAAATAAAATAGAAGCCGCCATCAAAATTACCGGGTTAAGTACGGAAAGCAGGAAGAAGACAGGCCAGCTTTCCAAAGGATATAAACAGCGGGTGGGATTGGCGGCTGCATTGATTCATGACCCGGAGGTGCTGATCCTTGACGAACCCACCAGCGGATTAGACCCTAACCAGATCATTGAGATCAGGGAAGTGATAAAAAGCCTGGGCCAAAATAAAACGGTATTATTCTCATCTCATATCTTGCAGGAAGTTGAAGCTATCTGTAACAGGGTGATCATTATAAACAAAGGAGTGCTGGTAGCAGATGATAACCTCGTTACACTTCAACAGGGTTATAAAAACAACCATGTGGTAATGGTTGAATTTAAAGAATCCATTAATATTACTTTGCTGCAAA
>CAXSIE010000032.1:1866-5081 GCA_964237295.1 uncultured Flavihumibacter sp.
CCGGAACTCGTACGTAAACAACTATTTGAACTTGCTTTGCAGCATAACCTGAATATTGTTTCTTTGCAAAGCGAGAACCGGAGCCTTGAAGACATTTTCAGAAATCTGACCGTTGATGAAAAGGATGCAGTCTTTAACAAAAAACAATAAATTCAAAAAATAATCATGAGCTACATAGCCGAAATTCATGCGAGACAAATTTTAGACAGTCGTGGAAATCCAACTGTTGAAGTGGACGTAATTACAGATGAGGGAATGCTGGGCCGTGCCGCAGTACCAAGCGGTGCAAGCACAGGCGTACATGAAGCAGTTGAATTACGTGATGATGATAAAAAACTCTATGGTGGCAAAGGAGTACTGAAGGCTGTTGAAAATGTAAATACAACAATCAGCGACAAGCTGGTTGGCTGGGAAGTGGCCGACCAGGCAGGACTGGATGCTGAAATGATTGCGCTTGACGGAACTTCCAATAAAGGCAAACTCGGCGCTAATGCTATGCTGGCAGTGAGTATGGCCGTAGCCAAAGCAGCAGCCCTTGAATCCGAGTTACCGTTATTCCGTTATATCGGCGGTACTAATGCAAGAACATTACCCATTCCGATGATGAATATCCTGAACGGCGGCGCGCATGCAGATAATAAAATAGACTTTCAGGAATTTATGGTAATGCCTATAGGTGCAGGATCTTTCAGTGAGGGGCTGCGTTGGGGAGTGGAGATCTTTCACGCGCTGAAAACAGTGCTGAAGAAAAAAGGTTATTCTACAAACGTAGGAGATGAAGGCGGCTTTGCACCCAATATTCAAAGTAATGAAGAAGCCATAGATGTGGTAATGACGGCCATTAGCGCCGCAGGTTTTAAAGCAGGTACTGAAGTGTCCATCGCTATGGACCCTGCTGTGAGCGAAATGTTTGATGCGAAAACCAAGGAATATCATTTTCATAAATCCGACGGTAAAAAATTATCCATTGAAAAGATGGTTGATTTCTGGACGAACTGGGTAAAAAATTATCCTATTGTTTCCATTGAAGACGGTATGGCCGAAGATGACTGGGATGGCTGGAAATTAATGACCGATACTTTGGGCAAAAAGATCCAGTTAGTAGGAGATGATCTGTTTGTTACCAATGTAGAAAGGCTGCAGATGGGTATAGATAAAGGCGTAGGCAACGGCTTGCTGGTAAAAGTAAACCAGATTGGCACTGTAACCGAAACCATCAATGCGGTAACATTGGCCCAGCATAATGGTTACAATACCATCATGAGCCATCGCAGCGGCGAAACCGAAGATACTACTATCGCTGATTTAGCTGTAGCGCTCAATTGTGGCCAGATCAAAACCGGTTCTGCAAGCCGTACAGATAGAATAGCCAAGTACAACCAGCTATTAAGAATTGAAGAACTGCTGGGAAGCAATGCCGTCTTTCCTTCGGGAAAAATAAAGTTCGGGAAATGAGTTTGAGCAATTTTTTATAACCACGGAGGAACTCTGTGGTTATAAAAAACACTTAACAGATAAAATTTCAAACTAACTTCGAGCTATTAAATCCCGAACCGCTACTCATGAATTTTCTCACCTGGCATAAAAGTAAGTATCCGTTAACATTGCTTGGCTTCGCCGTATGGATGTTCTTTTTTGATGACAGGGATATTATTACAACACATATCAGGCATCCCCACGAATTAAAACAACTTCAGCAAAGCAAAGCTTACTACGAAGAGCAGATCAATACTACGCGGACTGAACTAAAACAGCTTAAATTAAATACTGCCACCATTGAAAAATATGCCCGGGAAAAGTATTTTATGAAACGGGATAATGAAGATCTTTTTGTAATAACCGATCAATAACACGTTCATCCTGATGAACGGTACTTGATATATAATATTTTTCTGCTAACTTCCCACTGCAATCCAACCTACTTAAACCAATATATAAGTTACCGGTAATGTTTTGGGAATAGCCAATTATTTTTTTAAAATACAATATCTGGATACCCCTACCCGTTTTTATTACGGACGTTCCGAAAACAGGACATTTTCGGAAGATTTTAAATGGACATAAATGATATTTGCCTATGACACTCTATACACCAGAGGATCTTTTGCAATATTTGTACAAAGAAACTTCCCTGCAGGAATGCAGGGCTATAGAAAAAGCTTTAGCAGATGATTGGACACTACGTGAAAAATTTGAAGTTTTAAGATCATCAATTGATCGGCTGAATTCGGTAATTGAAACCCCCAGAGTAGAAGTGGTTTTACTTGTTTTAAATTATGCACGTAAAACGATGGTTGAACCGGCTTAATTTATATTTCTACATTCATTTCGTTTAATTTCGCAGTCATCAATCAACTGCTGAAATTCAATGACACGAAAGGAACGTTATCAATTTGTAATAAATTACTTTCAGCTTCACCTGCCTAACGCTGAAACGGAATTAATATATGATGATCCGTTTCAGCTATTAGTAGCGGTAATTCTTTCCGCTCAATGCACTGATAAAAGAGTTAATATTACTACTCCCGCCATCTTCGAAAATTATCCTGATCCGCAAAGTTTGGCAAAAGCGGCATATGAAGATTTATTCCCGTTAGTGAAAAGCATTTCTTATCCCGGCAACAAAACGCGGCACCTGATCGGCATGGCAACAATGCTGGTGGAAAAATTTAATGGAAGAGTGCCTATGACCTTAGACGAACTGATGCAGCTTCCGGGCGTAGGCAGAAAAACAGCTAACGTAGTAACTTCTGTAATTGATGGCCAGCCAAATATGGCCGTAGATACGCATGTGTTCCGCGTATCTGCAAGAATCGGTTTATCCAGGAACGCTAAAACACCTCTTGCAACCGAAAAACAACTGGTGAAATACACTCCGCAGGAACTTGTTCATATTATGCATCACTGGCTCATTTTGCATGGAAGATATATTTGCATTGCCAGAAATCCTAAATGCGAAGAATGTGGTTTGAGGCCGGTTTGTAACTACTATCAAACTACTTTAAAATATTACAAAGGGGTTAGTGCTGTAAGAGATCAATAAGATTGTATGTGCTGCCTTTGAGGTACTACAATCAATCCGCTGCCTTCCAAAGTTTTGAAGCCAGATATCTTACACTGCTGGTTCAAACTTCGCAAGTGTTGTATAAAGGCATTTCAAAACTCATGAAATGGTGAAAGCGCTTAGTTCTCCCCTTTTCATTAATCAGGGTTAG
>CAXSIE010000032.1:5130-5348 GCA_964237295.1 uncultured Flavihumibacter sp.
TGCATGTAACTTACCATCCAAGACAAGTTAGTATGCAAAAAAGCTTATTATATTTTACTGCGTTTAATTTATTCGTTTGCTGCTGTTTAACAGCAGATTGCCAGTATTACTTTTACAACGAAGATTATTATGAATCTGAACTTACCTGGGAAGCCGGCGTTTCTGCAGGCGGAATGAACTGCCTTACAGACCTGGGCGGTAAAAAAGGTATTGGCAGA
>CAXSIE010000032.1:5358-10502 GCA_964237295.1 uncultured Flavihumibacter sp.
CTTGTTTGTTGGGGCAAACTATAAAGATCTCCTGGGAGCCAGGCTGGAACTCGCTTTCGGACAAGTTCAGGCAAATGATGCCTTGCTAAAAAACGACCGGTCTGCAGCTTATAACCGCTACATCCGGAACCTGAATTTCCGTTCCGATATCAGGGAGCTGTCTTTTTCCATTGAACTATACCCCTTTTCAATTTTTAAACACTACAATGCAGCACTTCCTCTTATTAATCCTTACATTTTTGTTGGAATCGGATCTTTTAATTTCAATCCTGAATCTTTTTATAATAATACCTGGATAAATGTATCAGACTTTCATACAGAAGGCCAGGGATTTGAAGAATACCCGGATAGAAAAGCTTATAAGCTTACACAGTTTAATATGCCGGCAGGACTGGGATTTAAATATGAACCTTCACCTGTATTGAGCTTTCATTTGGAAATAACATACCGCAAGCTCTGGACAGATTATTTAGATGATGTGAGTAAGAACTATATTGATCCTGGTTTATTTCAACAATATTTTACATCTTCCAAGGCAAACCTCGCAGCCAGACTGGCCGACCGCAGGCTGGCTTCTAATACAGGCTTTGTTAATACACCCGGTGATATCAGAGGAAACGAAAAGAATAATGATGCATATTTTTCAGGGTTGTTGAAAATAGCCTTCATAATGGGAAGACAAAAGCGATAATAGTAGGTCTGCCATAAAGAAAGTTTGATATATAGATAGCGCCTGCAACCTTCACTTCGGGATCATCAAAAAAAAGATTAAAAATTATGTAATAGTAAGTGGTGAGCGATTAACACAGTCCTGAAAACTGCCATAATATTTGCACATAATAAAAACCGGTTACTTCTTATAAACCAGCTTTAATATATTTCCTTTATCACCATCCGCGGCTTCGTTGGAGATATACATATCACCATTGGGTGTAAAAGCAATTCCTTCGGGTTGTTTGTAAATTTGCGGATTTAAAGGCCATGCCTGTTCCACTTTTCCTTTCAGATCACATACCAACAGCATCTTACCTACAGAGCACAGCACATATAATTTTTTTTCAATGGGATGAATAGCGGTAGCGGAAGGTTTGGCATCAAGGTCTTTAGCATTCTTACTTCCCGGTAAGGTGCTTAGGTCTATAGTAAACAAAGGCTCGTCTGCAAATGATTCTTTTTTTAAATTGAACGTATACGCATATTTTATAAGGTTGCTTTTTTTGCCCGGACAATTCTTGCAAATCATAATAAGATTTTCGCCTGGCTGGTCAAGATAAATTGACTCAAATTCCATATGTTTCTTAAATGGAATTTCAAATGTTTTCATTTTGGAAATATCGCCGGTCCTTGGTACGCTATAAATTTTACCTGCACTTTCCAGTACATAGTAATTATGATCGTCAAGCGTTACATCTTCGTAATCGCCTTTGTTGCCAAAATCCAACGCTTCTTCAATTTCACCGGTTGAAAAATTTACCGTGAAGATTGTTCCCGACTCATCCTGGATGGCTACAAATAAATTATCCTTTAAATAATGAATGCCGGAGATTTCTTTTAACTTTTTTTTCATCTCGCTTTTTTCCGCCTTTTCAAGGTCATAGCTTCCTTTTTTTTCTACAACGCTGCTTGCTGCATGGTTATTAAGAGTACTGTTACTGGAATTATTTCTGCAGGAACTTATAACCAGTAATGACGTTGATAATAGCAACAATGAATTACGAAGAAAGTGTATCATGATCTGTAAAAGTACGTAACATTACGGCAGGGTAAACTTATCGGTTATGATTATAGTGTATTTGCAACAATCCATTATAGCTTACCAACGTTTGTTTTTGCTAAGCTGAGAGCAATAAGCTGAAAGCCGAAAGCCGTATCTTTATTTTACCTAATGGATTATCTGAAATCTTATAAAAGCTTTGTAAACAGCTATAACCTGAGCCAGGGCATTCGTATGACAGCAGGCATCTTAGTGCCTGCCCTCGTTATGAGCCAGTTCAACCTGTTACAGGTTGGATTGGTTTTATCAGTGGGCGCCATGTGTGTCAGCACAACGGACAGCGCCGGCCCTATACATCACCGGCGCACCGGCATGTTGGTTGGAAACGCAGCTATCTTTCTGGTTTCACTTGCAGTAGGCTTCACCACACATTCACCACTGTTACTGGGAATCATACTTTGTGTTTTTTGCTTTTTCTTTTCAATGCTGGGTGTATTTGGTGCAAGGGCCAGCGCCATTGGCCTTGCCGCCCTTTTAGTAATGATATTAAATATTGATCACAAAAGAGAAGGCTGGAATGTGGTATTGAATACATTATATCTATTGGCAGGCGGTACCTGGTATATGCTGTTCAGCTTGATTCTATACAGTGTATGGCCTTATAAACTTGCGCAACAGGCCCTGGGTGATTTCATTCAAAGCATTGCAGATTACTTTAGTATCAGGGCTGGCTTTTACGATAAACAGGCAAATTACAACAACACTTACAAGGACCTTCTTCAGGAGCAAATTGCTATTCAGGAAAAGCAACACCTGGTGAGCGAACTGCTTTTTAAAACCCGTGACATTGTAAAAGAGTCAACAACAACCGGTCGTATTTTAATCATGATTTATCTTGATGCTGCGGATCTTTTCGAGCGCGTCATGACCTCTTACCAGGATTATACTATCCTGCATGATTTTTTTGATGGTACCGGAATACTGGATAAATTCAGGGCAATGGCAGTCGATCTTGCAAAGGAATTAAATGAAATTGGCATAGCGGTGAAAAGCGGTAAAGCTTCCGAAGAAAATCCTTTGCTTTTTCAGCATATCCAGGAGGCAATTAAAGAATACGACCAGTTAAGGAAAACTTTCCTTAAACCTGACAACATTGAAGGCTTTATCGGTCTTCGTGGAATACTTGATAATATCCAGGATATTGCTGACCGTATGCAAACCCTGCATCATTACTCAACTTACGACAGGAAGTTAAGCAAGGCGCCTTCGCACGAATTGGATTACAAAAAGTTCATCTCCCACCAGGACATCACTCCGCAAATTTTTATTGATAACATCAGCTTTCAATCTAATATATTCCGGCATTCACTTCGTGTATGCATTGCTGTTTTAGCAGGTTACCTGATCTCACTTTTTTTTAAATTCGGGCATAGCTATTGGATCCTGCTCACCATAATCGTAATCCTGAAACCAGCGTATAGTCTTACAAAAAAGAGGAATGCCGACAGGCTTATAGGAACCGTATGTGGCGTTTTAATCGGTATATTAATTTTATTTCTTATTAAAAATAGCACAGCGCTCCTGATAATTATGATACTGCTGATGGCTACCACTTATACGTTTATAAGAAATTATTATCTGATTGCCGTATTGTTTATGACTCCTTATATCATTCTCTTTTTTCATTTGCTGTATCCTGATAGCTTCAAAACTGTTTTAACAGACAGGATTATAGATACGGGTATAGGTTCTCTGATTGCTTTTATAGCCAGTATTTTTCTGGTGCCCGCCTGGGAACATACCACTATCATTACTTATATGATTCAGATGCTGGAAGATAACAGCAATTACTTCAATATTACAGCCAGTGTTTTTGGTGACACAAAACCCATCGTTAAAAATCAGCACCAGTTTGCCAGGAAGAATGCATTGGTATCGCTGGCTAATTTATCCGATGCATTTAGCCGCATGCTCTCCGAACCCAAAAGAAAACAAATAGGAATAGAAAAGATCCACCAGTTTGTGGTTTTGAATCATATGCTTACCTCGCATATTGCAACCTTGTCCTATTATATTCAGTCCAGGACTACCATTTACCGCTCAGAAAAATTTATAGGAGTTAGCAGTGATATCAGTAATTATTTTGATAATTCGATCAGTATCCTTAAAAAGAATGCTGTAACTACACCGGTTGCTGGTTATAAAGATTCTCTCAGGTTACTGAATGAACAGGCGAACGTGCTGCTGGAAACGCGAAAGAAAGAATTGCAGCAAGGCTTATGGGAAACCTCCACCAAAAAGTCTTTACAGGACCTTAAATCAGTGGTTGACCAGTTTAATTTTATTTATAAGATTGTGGCGGACATCCATAAGGCCGCCGGCAATATAGGTTAATTAATAAACGGTGGCAACCATTCAAGATAACTTAACTTAAACATGTTGTAAGTTCTCCTTCAGCATTTCTTTTAGCCGGGCTAACAGCTCACCTTTGGTAATGGGGATACCCATAACTTTGTTATACCCTTTCGCATCAACAAGAAACTGGTCGCGGATAATTTTAATAAGCTGACCGTTGTTGATTTCAGGTATCAGTACCTGCCTGAAGTTTTTAAGAATACTTCCCAGATTTTTAGGGAATGGCCGTATGTAACGTATATGTGCATGTGAAATTTCATGACCTTCAACCTGCAATTGTATCACTGCGCTTTTGATAGCTCCGTAGGTGCTTCCCCAGCCTAATACCAGAATTTCACCTTTTTCAGGGCCGCTGTCTAATTTTTGTTCGGGAACATAATCAGCGATCTTATCTACTTTTTCCTGCCGGATTTTAACCATCAGCTGGTGATTATCGGGGTCGTAGCTAACATTTCCTGTAATGTTTTGCTTTTCAATTCCGCCAATACGGTGTTCCAGTCCTGCGGTGCCCGGGATAGCCCAGGGGCGCACCAGTTTTTCATTCCTTAAATAGGGCTGAAAATTATCCTCGTTATGTCCTAATTCGGTTTTGAATTTTACTTCAATCGGTGGAAGGTCATCAGCTTTGGGAAACTTCCAGGGTTCAGCGCCATTGGCAATATAACCATCACTTAAAAAAATCACAGGTGTCATATGCTGAACAGCTATCCGGAATGCTTCATATATCGCGCTGAAACAATCACTCGGGGTAGACGCTGAAATAATGGGCATGGGGCATTCGCCATTTCTTCCGTAATATGCCTGTAATAAATCGCTCTGTTCTGTTTTGGTAGGTAAACCGGTAGAAGGCCCGCCGCGCTGTATATTACAGATCAGTAAAGGAATTTCAAGCATTACTGCCAGGCCCATTGCTTCGCCTTTTAGCGCCATGCCAGGTCCTGACGTGGTAGTAACTCCCAAAGAGCCACCGTAACTGGCACCGATAGCAGATGTGATGGCGGCTATCTCATCTTCA
>CAXSIE010000032.1:10512-12004 GCA_964237295.1 uncultured Flavihumibacter sp.
GAGGCGGGAGTAATGGGATAAGAGCCCAGAAATAATTGTAGTCCGCTTTTCTGCGAAGCGGCAATAAGGCCGTATGAGGCAGCCTGGTTGCCCATGATAGAGCGGTATACTCCCGGCTCCATCTTCGCTTTTTCCACCTTAAATGTTGTAGTAAAAGTTTCAGTGGTATCTCCATAATTGAATCCGGCCTGCAGTGCCCTGATGTTACTTTGCAGGATTACATCTTTCTTGCCAAACTTATCTCTTAAAAACTGGCTGGTATTTTCTATGCTTCTGCCAAACATAAAATAAAGGAAGCCGAGCACAAACATATTCTTGGCACGGTCTTTTTCCTTGGTACCCATCTCAAATTCCTTTAATGCTTCCCGTGTCATTTTGGTAACATCTATCCTGATCACATCGAAACTCAGGAGGCTCTCGTCTTCCAATGGATTGACTCCATCAGGATAATTTGCTAACCTGAGATTCTTGGAATCAAAGCCATCTGTATTAACGATGATCTTTCCGCCTTTTTTTAAGCTCTTTAAATTTGTTTTTAAAGCAGCGGCGTTCATGGCTACCAGAACGTCGCAGTCGTCTCCCGGCGTTAATACTTTTTCGCTGGAAAATCGAAGCTGGTAACCGCTGACTCCCGGCAAGGTTCCCTGGGGGGCGCGTATTTCTGCGGGGAAATCCGGAAACGTAGCCAGGTCTATTCCCAGCAACGCTGTGCTATTGGTAAACTGACTGCCCGTTAACTGCATGCCATCACCACTATCACCTGCAAATTTTATAACAACATCCTGGAGAACTTCTACTTTACGCGTCATGCTGAAATATTATACTGCTAATTTAGTGAAGGAAGGAATAGGAATAAAATTCGTTTTGTAGTGGAGTGATGCAATCAGCATCTTGCCTGGAAGTGCAGGCTGAAATCCTCTCTGTACAAAATGAAGTTGTTAGCTGATCAAAGCTACTTTAATACCTCCACATCGCTTTCCAGATTATTCCGGTTCATCACAGATACGGCACAGCCATTATTACAAAGTTCTTTATGCTCATTTTTATTGAACACCACTTCCCCTCTGGTTGGGGACAATATTTCAAAGATTGAAGAAAACACCGCATCCTCTGTTTGATTGCCGGGTAAACTATACAAAATGAAATACTTCAACCTTTTTTCATTGTTAGCAGCTATCTTCCAAACACTATCCGATTGCTTTTGAATAACAGGTTTTGCCGGCCTGATGCTGTCTATCCATAGCATAGGCGGTATTAAAGCCTGATGTTTGTAATAATTGTTTCTAAGACTGTCGCTCCACCCGTTGGGGTTTCGAACGAAAGATTTACTGCTGAAATAAATGCTTCCCTGCACTGATGAATATTCTCTGAGTTTTTTTATCTGGTTAGGTAACTCCCGGGGATTTTTATAGCCCGGACTATTCCTTTCGTAAGCCCGGTAAATTCCATGACCTATGTATAATTGCCGCCCGTAAGCATGCTTGCTCCACCA
>CAXSIE010000032.1:12014-20642 GCA_964237295.1 uncultured Flavihumibacter sp.
CTTATGTCCGAACTCCCAGTAAAGTTGCGGCGTAACATAATCTATCCAGCCCATTTTTAACCATAACAGGATATCTGCATACAGGTCGTCATAATTTGTCTGACCGGCTTTAGTAGCGCTGCCTTCCGTATCCTTATCATTATTGCGCCATACCCCAAACGGACTGATACCGAATTTGCAATACTTGTTTTCTTCTTTAATAGCCCGGCTGAGGAACAGGATAACCGAATCTACATTGCTTCTCCGCCAGTCTTCTTTGTTTAAACCGTTATTATATTTTGAATAAGAAGATCCATCAGGTAATTCTTCACCCGGCACACGGTAGGGATAAAAATAATCATCGAAATGAACGGCATCAATGTCGTACCTTTTTACCATATCCCTGATTACCGCAGTAACATATTGCTGCACTTCCTTATTTCCAGGGTCAAAATACCGCTTGCCACCATATGTTATAAACCATTCAGGATGGATCCTGGTAATATGAGTAATTGCAATGGATGATTTACCGATACTGAATTCGGCACGGTAAGGATTGCACCAAGCATGGAATTCCATTCCGCGTTTGTGTGTTTCCGCTATCATAAAAGCCAAAGGATCATAGTAAGGTGAAGGTGGTAGTCCCTGTTTGCCGGTAAGCCACTCACTCCAGGGTTCATAAGGCGATGGGTAAAAAGCATCTGTTGATGGGCGCACCTGTACAATAACAGCGTTTAAACCATTGCGCTGGTGCATATTCAGTAAATTAATAAATTCCTCTTTCTGAGTTTCCGAATTAAAATTCCCGGCTGTCGGCCAATCGATATTAGTAACCGTGGCTACCCATGCTCCCCTGAATTCGTATTTTGGTTGTGCAGATGTACTATAAATTGTAAAAAAACAAAAAAGTAAAAGAAGTAAACAGATTTTTTTCATGGGTACTTGCTTGAGTAACTGCAACCGGTATTTATAAATCAGAAGTGGTTTTCTTAACTGATGGCTGAAGCTATCCCTTCAGGCATTTCTTATTTTATCAAGCAGCCTGTTAAGTGTCCTTGCTTCTTCCTCGGAAAGGTTCTTAAGTATACAATCCATTTCATCCTGGAATTCATCCATTTTTTCCAATAAGCGTTCCCCTTTCTCTGCCAGGGTTACATCTACCAGCCTTTTATCAGTTATCCTGACCACTTTTTTCACCAATCCTTTTATAATCATCCTGTCAACAATTCTGCTAGTATCGCTCATTTTATCCAGCATCCTCTGGCGGATCTGTAAGGTAGAAAGCGGTTCGCCGGCACCTCTTAAAATCCGGAGGATGTTAAACTGCTGGGAAGTAATCTGAAACTTGTCAAGAATCTCTTTCATTTTTTCATTTATCCAGTTGTATGTATAAATAAGATTGATAGTAGATTTCTGAAACTCGTTACTGAAATATTTTTGATTAATTTCTTTGTCAATACTCATAATAATGGGAATGAATGTTATGGCTTTGGCTGTCAGCCGTCAGGTATGAGGTATGAGGTATGAGGTATGGAGTAAACTATCATCTTGCCCATACCTCATACCTTATACCTGCTCATGAACTCCATACTGTTGTTCCTTCGCTGCAATTGGCACATATATCAATACTTTTGCGGCTTTGCAGCATCTGCTTGCGAAATTTTATATAACCTTCGTTATGCCATATTTCTTTAAAAGGTTTGCCTTTAAGATCACCCAATGTATGTTGTGCATCTTTATCAAAGCAGCATGGTACCACCAATCCGTCCCAGGTAATTACAGTAGCATGCCATAAGCGCCAGCAATGATTATTTAATTCGTTCTTGGTAGTAACTGTCCCACTTTCATTTTTTTTGTACCGGCTGTATTTTTCTATGGTTGGAATCAGGCTGTTAGGATCATTTTCATAGTCGTAAACCTGAGCCGTTTTCAGCCATACATCATCTACTCCTATTTCTTTTCCCAGTTTTTTTATATCTTCAATCTGATGTTCATTAGGTTTAACAACGAGGAACTGAAAAAATACAAAGGGCGTTTTGCTGTTAAGCGCTTTTTTCCATTTCACAATATTTTTTGCTCCTTCAATTACTTTATTCAGTTTTCCTCCTACCCTGTATTGCTGGTACACATCCTGGGTTGTTCCGTCAATGGAAATGATCAGCCTGTCTAGCCCGCTTTCTATGGTTTTTTTTGCATTCTCATCATTAAGATAGTGAGCATTGGTAGATGTTGCCGTATAAATACCTTTTGCAGACGCATATTTTACCATTTCAAGGAAACCCGGATTAAGGAAAGGTTCTCCCTGAAAATAAAAAACGAGGTAGAGCAGGTCTTTATATAACTGATCAATAGTATCTTTAAAGAAGTCTTTTTGAAGCATTCCCGTAGGCCGGGTAAACGCCCTTAAACCGCTTGGGCATTCCGGGCAACGCAAGTTACAGGAAGTGGTAGGTTCAAACGAAATGGAGATGGGATACCCCCATTGCACAGGTTTACCCGTCCATTTGCTGATATAATAACTGCTGAGAACCTGTGTTGCGTTCCAGAGCCTTCTGGGAGTAAGCTTTGATAAGAAGTTTATGTTATCGTTCCGGTTCCACTTAGCCATATCTATGTAAAAATAATGTCATACCCTCAAAGGACAAGATTTTTCATTCAAAATGTTTAATAATTAACGGAATAGTGAAAATTTAAGTGAACAAGAATTATTCCTATGAAGAAAACGATTGTAATGGCCTTTTTATCAGCAGGTTTTTTGACTGTTACCGCCCAGCATAACTTTAACGAAAAACCACCTGCACCCGTTCGTATTGCTGAAATTGAAATGAAAGCTAATGCAGGTTTTCAGAAATTGCTACGTATAGGGAATTCAATGGCTTCGGCTGATTTTAATGTAAAATATTACCGCTGTGAATGGGATATCGATCCGGCAGTGCGTTATATCAGGGGTGTGGTTACGTCGTACTTTTCCATAACAGCTTCCACCAATAGTATCACTTATGACCTGCATAATTTTTTGAGAGTAGATAGTGTAATTTTCAGGAAGCATACCGTTAGCTTTCTGCAAACGGCAGCCAATAGCCTCGCCATCAGCTTTCCTGAAATGTTACCTGTAAATCAGGTTGATTCGGTGTCAATATTTTACCAGGGAGTTCCGCCCGATGAAGGATTCGGCTCTTTTGTAACGTCTGTTCAAAACGGCACTCCTGTAATGTGGACGCTTTCTGAACCTTACGGAGCAAAAGACTGGTGGCCCTGTAAGAACGGTCCGGATGATAAAGCTGATTCTATTGATATTATAGTCAGTTATCCTGATACTTACTCCAGCTCCTCCAACGGATTACTGATCCGTCAAACGAGGCTGGATGGAAAACAAAAAGATCACTGGCAACACCGTTATCCCATTGCGTCGTACCTGGTGGCTATAGCTATTACCAATTTCGTAATTGAGAAAGATAGTGCCAGAATTGACGGAAAGATACTGCCTGTAAAAATGTATTCCTATCCGGTTAATACTGTTTATTTCAGGAATGCAACCCTGGTTGCCAGAGAATGCCTGGAAAAATTTTCTTCCCTGTTCGGTGCTTATCCTTTCTTAAAAGAAAGTTATAGCCAAACACAATTTGGCTGGGGTGGCGGAATGGAACACCAAACCAATAGCTTTATTACAAACAACCAAAACCAGGTAGTTGCCCATGAACTATCCCATCAATGGTTTGGCGACAAGGTTACCTGTAATAGCTGGACTGATATATGGTTAAACGAAGGGTTTGCTTCATATGCACAGATCATTTATGTGGAAAATTTTGAACCGGCTAACCTGCTTGTAAATCTTGAAAGGAACAGGAAGCTTGTTACGGCTTTTCCTGGCGGATCAATAAAAGTAAATGATACATCAGCTATTAACCGCATTTTTGATTCGCGCTTAAGCTATGCCAAAGGTGCCTGTGTGCTTCATATGATACGCTGGCGCCTGGGCGATTCTTTATTTTTTAAAGCAATGCGCCAATACCTTAACGATCCGGCCATTTCTTATGGATCGGCCCTTACTGCAGACCTGATAAGAAATCTGGAGCAGGTTAGCGGACAAAGCTTTTCTGATTTTTTTAAGAACTGGTATGAAGGAGAAGGCTTCCCGTCTTACCAGGTGTTATGGTCGGTGAATAGGAATAACTGGATTAAACTAAGCCTTCATCAAACCAGTTCTCATCCTTCAGTGGCTTTTTTTGCACTGCCGGTGCCTGTATTATTAAAAGAAAGTGGCGGAAGGGATACTCTAATTGTTTTAAACAATGCTAAAAACGGCGAAGACTTTTGGGTGAACACGGGTTTTAAAGTAGATACGGTTATTTTTGACCCGGAAATCAGGTTGCTATCTGACAAGAATACGGTAACAAAAAGTGATGCTGTAGAAAACAGGTTGAACCTGGTACAGATTTTTCCAAATCCGGTGCAGGCAAACCTGACTGTGTCTGTAAAAAATCCAACAGGGGTCAGGATCAGTGTTCATTTATTAAATGCCGCATCACAATTAATTTATAGCAGAGAAGTAATAATAACCGGAAGAGATGAATTGATTGATGTTCCTGCCGGAAATTTGCCGGCAGGTATCTATTTGTTACAGCTGGCAGGAGCCGATCTAAAAGTTACAAAAAAGGTAATAAAATTATAAGAGATTCCTCTGCATATAACTTTAAAGAGGTTAGTCAGCCAAAGTTGTAAATGTTTAAGTGAACTATATGGAAAGAGATTTCATAATTTAATCATCAGTGATGTTACAAGATCAAAATAACAAGGATAACAAGTTGTTAAAATTAAAACCCGTGCTTACTAAAAAATTGCTGATCACCACCATTTTTTGCCTGGTAATAGTTAAAAGTTTTGCCGATGAAGGAATGTGGCTGCCCATGTTATTAGGCCAGCAGGTGTATAACGAAATGGTAAAAAAAGGATTGAAACTTACCAAAGAGCAGTTATACAGCATTAATAAGACATCGGTAAAAGACGCTATTATTATTTTCGGCACCGGTTGTACCGGTGAGATAGTAAGTAACGAAGGGCTGATATTTACCAATCATCATTGCGGTTACGACGCCATTACATCAGCCAGTTCAGTAGAGCATAACTACCTTGCCAATGGCTTTTATGCCAAGAAAAAAACTGAAGAAATTCCCTCTAACACTTTAACAGTGCAATTTCTATTAAAGGTAGAAGATGTTACCAAAGAAGTGGAAGAATCGCTAAAGGGCTTAACAGGAGAAGAACGGGATACCAAACAATCTGAAGTATTTTCAACGATAAATCAAAAATATTCCGATCCTTCACAAAGTATCGAGGCCAGAACGAATGCAATCTTTAAAGGCAACCAGTTCCTGGTATTTATTTACCAGCGTTTTAAAGACATCCGCCTGGTGGGTGCCCCTCCGGAAAGTATCGGGAAGTTTGGCGGCGACACTGACAACTGGGAGTGGCCACGGCATACCGGTGATTTTTCCATATTCAGGATATACGCCTCTAAAGATGGTAAACCGGCAGATTATAACAAAGAAAATATTCCCCTGAAACCTAAATATTTTTTACCTGTTTCCATTAAGGGTTTAAAAGATGGCGATTTTTCCATGATCTATGGTTACCCCGGCAGTACCAACCGGTATGAAAGTTCTTTCGGTGTTAAGCAGGCTACGGATATCAACAATCCTACACTTGTAAAACTGCGGGATACCCGGTTAAAACAGATGTTTGAAGAAATGAAAAAAGACCCTGCTGTTAAGTTGCAATTGGCTTCAAACTATGCATCCATTGCCAATTACTGGAAATTTTATGATGGGGAAACCAAACAACTGCTAAAATATAAAATCTTTGAAAAAAAGCAACAGGATGAAAAAGCCTTTCAGCAATGGGCAAAAGGCAAACCGGAATTTGAAAATATTTTCAGTGAATGGAGCAAGGCTTATGATGCCTGGAGGCCTTATACTAAGCACCGTGTTTATATAATCGAAGGGATATTGGGATCTCAGCTGGCTATATTTGCAGCTTCTTTATTACAGCTTGAAAGAGTGTTGGTGGCTACCGGTGTTAAACCCGATGATGCAAAGAAAGCACTCATTGAGGCTGACTTAAAACGGAAAGATTTTTTGCAATCTGAAAATAAAATTTCAGACCAGCGGATTATGGCGGCTACCGCTATGATGTTTTACCAGGACATAGATAAAAATCAGCATCCTATCGGTTTTTTTGAAAACCTTAAAGGCAGCTTTGGCGATTTAAAGGATGAGAATACATATAACAAATGGGCGGCAGAAGTATTTAAATCAACCATGATATTCAATGATACCAGGTGGGATGCTTTTATGTCAAATCCTAATGCTATCACGTTGCAAAATGATATGGCTTTTGCGTATTCCAGCAGCTTTATAAAAAATTATACCGGTAAATACCTCACATTTTTCCAGCAATTTACCACCCGCAACAATGATTTAGGCAGGCTTTACCTGAAAGGCGTGATCCAGATGAATCCAACTAAAATCATGTATCCGGATGCTACTTTTACCATGCGGCTCAGCTATGGGAATGTAAAAAGCTATCAACCCCGCGATGCGGTCAGATATGATTATGTAACAACTATGAAAGGGGTTTTAGATAAATATGTTCCCGGTGATTATGAATTTGATTTACCGCCAAAATTATTGGATCTCGCAGCAAAAAAAGATTACGGCCAGTATGCCGACAAGCTGAGGAATGATCTTGTAATTGGCTTTATCACAACCAATGATATTACCGGGGGTAACTCAGGATCGCCGGTGCTAAACGGAAGCGGAGAACTGATAGGACTGGCTTTTGATGGTAATTATGAAGCGCTTAGCCATAAAATAGCTTTTGATAAAGATCTTAATCGTACCATTTGTGTGGATATCCGTTATGTGTTATGGTGCATTGATAAGTTGGGAGGTGCTCCGAATATTATTCAGGAGCTTAAGTTAATGAAGTAGTTATACCTTGGTAATCACCACGAAGAAACACAAAGTAGTTTTAAACAAATCTTTCTTTGTGTTTCTTCGCGCCTTTGTGGCAAAACAACAATTTGTAATATGAACAAAACAAACAAGATTGCCTTGCTGGTAGATGGAGACAATGCACCGCCAAAATTATTAACCCTGATTCTTGAAGAAGCTTCTAAATATGGTAAAGTTACCATCCGCAGGGTATATGGCGACTGGACCACCCCTCAAATGAACACCTGGAAAAGCATGTTGAATGAAATGGCTTTTAATCCCATTCAAAAATTTAGCTATACAACAGGAAAGAATTCAACTGACAGCGCTTTGATTATAGACGCCATGGATATCCTTCACGATGAACTGGTTGACGGATTTTGTATCGTTTCAAGCGATAGCGATTATACCGGCCTGGCTAAAAGAATCAGGGAAGAAGGAATTTTTGTAATGGGTATAGGGGAAAAGAAAACACCTAATGCTTTTGTAAAATCGTGTGAAATATTTACTTACGTGGAAAACCTGGAGATAACGGAAATTGTTCCCGTAAAGCCTGAGAAAGAGAAAAAAAAGAAACAGCAGAAAACGGCTGCAAAAGTGCCGGTAAATATGAACCTGATCAATAAGGCCTTTGAAATGTCTACAAATGAGAGTAATGAAGTAAATATTTCTACATTGGGACTTAACCTGCGGAAATTGGATCCCAGCTTTGATTGCAGAACTTATGGTTTTAAAACCATAACCAGCCTGTTTGCAAATTTACAGGGATTTGAAGTTGTTGATAATATGATTAATGAAAGAAACCATCCTGTCCTTAAAAGAAAAGGAACCTGATTGTATCATTAACAGGGAGAAAATAAAAAAGACATACTATTAATTAGTATGCCTTTATTTGCCAACCGAGGACTTATCTTAAGCTGACTTAAAGATTTATTAAACTAGGATGGTCTTTTCTTCATTTTTGATTTAGAAGTAGTGTCCATTTTATCCATTTTGTCCATTTTATCCATTTTCTTGTCTGATTTCATTTTCTTCTTCATCTTCATAGTAGTATCCTGCAAAGGAGCGTTAGTACTGTAACCTGGATTAGTACCACCAAGGTTATTGCTATTTGCACTGAAAGAACTCAAAAAGAAACAAACTAAGGTTGCACAAACACCGTTTACAATGATTTTTTTCATAAAAATTTTTTTAATAGTTACTTAAATTAATAATTAGGTAAATTTTTGGATTCATAAAGAGCAATTAATCTATATAAATTCAAATCTTTGTCTAATATAAGGAAAAAATTGTGCCAAACGGGAGGTATATTTTTTTAGTAAAAGTCAGCTTTGAGATAAGTAGTATTTTTTCCATACCGGTGCTACATTATAATGGATTTTCAGCTATTTAAATTAAGAAATTAATAATTTGTTAACGGGAAATTAACAAGGGCTTATTTTGATTACCTGCTGTACAGAGGCTTAAAGTTGCAAACCGGGTTGTTATTTCCCACTATATTTTTACTTACAATGCATATGGCTATTTAACAGTATTATTTAGCCAGTTCCATAAATGCAGGCAGGCATAGGTTCGATATGGTTTCCATTTCCTGGAAATATCTAACATTCGTTTTTTTAGTTTTTTCTTATCATTACTCCTGAGGTTATAAATTCCT
>CAXSIE010000033.1:0-9122 GCA_964237295.1 uncultured Flavihumibacter sp.
GGATCAATGGCCTGCTGTCAATAAAGCGTTTATTACCTCTACCATATCTTTAGATATGGGTATTCTTAGAAACAAATTAGCTTCTGGTGATACCTGGGGCGTTGGAATTATGGCAATGACAGATAAAACTGCCAGTGGAATTTTAAACAGTAACTATATTTCATTATCAACCGCCTATCATAAAGGATTAGATGAAGAAGGGCTTCACCAGATAGGAGTAGGATTCCAGGGAACATACGGTGGTAAACGGCTGGACGGCGGCAAGCTGAATTTTGAACAGGAACTGGATCAATTCGGAGGGTGGACAAATCCTACCAATGAACCAATCAATAACATGCTGGTAACCGTTAATTATTTTGATTTTAACGCGGGCATGCTTTATAATGGCTCTACCAATGGCTATAATAATTTTTATCTTGGCGCTTCTTTTTATCATATTAACCGGCCGCAGGAAAGCTTCAATGGTATTTACTACCTGTTAAACCCACGTTTTACCATTCATGGCGGCGGATATTTTCCTGTAGCTGATAATGCCATTCTTCACCTGAGCGCTATCCACAGCCGGCAGGCAGGCGCAACAAATACTGTTATAGGAGGTGCACTTGCATTGAATGCAAATGGAGACCTGGATAACCCAACCAGTTTGTACATCGGTTCCTGGTTACGGCTGGGTGATGCTGTTATACCTTACATAGGATTGGAATTTAACGATTTTCGCCTGGGCGCTTCATACGATGTGAACGTTTCCAGTTTAAAAACCGCTTCTCAAAGCCGTGGCGGTCTTGAAATTTCCCTTATTTATGTGAAGCGTCATGATGATGGAAGAAAGAATATTCCCTGCCCCAAGTTTTAACGGGATACCAGCTATCAGAAAAAACAAAGCAAATTTATTATTGCAACGAGCCATATTATCTGATAAGTAGTTCTGGTATTTCAATATAATCTCTAACCGTTACTAATTAACCATTAATCATTAACCATTAATAAGCTTTGAACTGTTTTTCCCGCTCACAAACGGATTGCCTTTTATAAAAAATCTGTATAACAATTTTGCATCTTCACCGGCATAATCAACTCCTATTCGCGGAGAAGCTATGATCTGTAGTTCGCTTACGGCAAAGCCATCATCTGCTATAAATATTTCACCGCTCCTTAAAGAAATCCCTGTATGAATGGTTTGGATACCCAAAGCTTTGGCAACATTACCAGGGCCTCTGCCAACAGTTTTATTAAAAACGGCCTTATGCATCCTTTCCATCATAATACTTTTTCCTTCAACCGGTTCAATGCCGCGAATTAAAATCGCATGTGGAATACCGTGATCATTGGTTACCACATTAAACATATGGTGAATGCCATAACATAAGTACACATATGCAACGCCACCGGCGCCAAACATTACTTCAGTGCGGCGTGTTCTTCGTCCTCCGAAAGCATGCGAAGCTTTATCAATGGCACCGTTATATGCTTCTGTTTCCACAATCCTGCCACTGGTTAATAACCCATTGAAATTTGTTACGAGCAATTTCCCTAATAGCTCCTTGGAGATTTTTATCACATCTTCGCGCTGGTAAAATGCCTCAGGCATCCTGTTCATACTTCTTTTAAGTTAATTAATGAAATAACACTTTGAATTCGTATCAGCATTCGGAACATTGATGCTTTATGTTTCCGCCTGAAAGCTGGCTATCCTGCGCTGAGCTACGGCTGGCTTGAAGCCGACGGCTGATTGCAAAAACAATATACTACCTGTTACCTGACATTAAAGTTTTTCGCAGTGTATGCACTCAATGTAATAAATTTATGAATTCAAAAATTTATTACCCTTTGCTTAAAGAAATTGTAATAGCTATTGAATCATATTTCCGGGCCCACAGGTTCATCAGTAAACATCGTTTATGGAAATGGATCATTCTGCCGGGAATATTATATATGCTGTTGTTCTGTATGGGAATGTATTTCTTTTTCATTTCATCAAATGGTGCTGTTTCTTATTTAAGTCACCTGATTGGTATTGACCGCTGGCTACAGCAGGAAAAAAATGCCTTTCTTAGTTTTATTTTTGTGATGGGTGAAATTATGGTACGGTTGTTACTGGTTTTCTTTTACTTTTCATTGTTTAAATTTTTGTTTCTTATTGTAGGATCACCCCTGTTTGCTTATCTGAGTGAAAAAACAGAAACCATCCTTGAAGGAAAAGAATTGCCCTTTAGTTTTATACAATTAATTAAGGATATGGTAAGGGGCATCAGGCTGGCTTTGCGAAACACATTATGGCAAACTGTTTACATGGTATGTATACTGATCCTTTCTTTCTTTCCTTTGATAGGGTGGATCACTCCCATCCTTGCTTTATTCATTGAATGTTATTACTATGGTTTTTCCATGATGGACTATAGCTGTGAAAGGCACAAGCTTTCATCATCTGAAAGCATAGCATTTATTGCCAAACAGAAGGGACTTGCTATTGGAAACGGATTGATATTTTATTTTATGCATATCATACCAATTATAGGATGGATATTTGCTCCTGCCTACGCTGTTGTTGCGGCGACTTTAAGTTTATATCATCAAAAAAATGAAGTGTTATGGCCAGTGCAGCAATAGGACAGGTGCTACTTATCCCTACATTCCTGGATGAAGGCAACCTGGAAGTACTACCTGCTTATATATTAGATGCAGTAAAAAGCTGCCAGGTTTTTTTTGTAGAAAATGAACGCAGCGCCCGCAGGTATTTAAAACAGCTCTGGAAAGAGATGATAATAGATAATTATGAATGGCACACCATTCATAAAGCAGAAGATGAACTGAGAGACCGGTTTAAAAAATTATTACAGAGAGGTACCACTATAGGTATTTTAAGTGAAGCCGGTTGTCCGGGTGTGGCTGATCCGGGACAGTTACTGGTGGCTGTTGCACAAAACATGGGTGCAATGGTTAAGCCATTGGTAGGACCCTGTTCAATATTACTGGCATTGATGGCAAGTGGTATGAACGGCCAGCAATTCAGGTTCAACGGTTACTTACCTATTGATAGTAATGAAAGAATAAAATCGCTTAAAGACATGGAAGCAGAATCGCTTCGTACCAAGGCTACTCAAATTTTTATTGAAACTCCGTACCGTAACAATCAGATGCTCGATACCATACTTAAAACCTGTATGCCGTTCACCCGCCTTTGCATAGCCGTTGATATTACAGGCAGTGCTGAAGCTATAATAACCAAACCAATCATCGACTGGAAAAAAAACATACCTAATATAAATAAGCGCCCGGCGATATTCCTGCTATATGCAGGATGATCATTTAACCTCCCGCATTGCCAGGATGCTGTCTACAATAAAAACGGTATATCCCCGCCATGGCAGTGTTCCCCGGTATTCCTTATAATGCAGGTCAAAATCTTTTCCACTATTAGCCATAAGCCTGTCTGCAACATCTTTTTTTGCTACTGAAAATTCAAATTCATAAGACGTTATTGATCCTGGCTGACGGCTACGGATACCCGATTGTATCAGTTTGCCTTCGTAAGTTTTAAAGATGTCTCCTTTACGAACCAGGTAATTTAATTGTCCTGATTTAACACCTTCACCATAAACGTTAAGATATTTTACATAAATAAATAACCCTAAACCTACTACAACAACAAGAATTATTATACCCAGAAATTTTCTCATACTTTGAATTTAATTATTAAAACCTGAATGTATCAGGAGCTTAAGATTGTTAATTTAAAAACTTACAGGCTACAGTGTATCTTTTCCGATACCATCTACAACCCGTATTTATCAACCATATAAATCAATGCCGCCATATTAACAGCACCCAATTCCAGTTCCCGTTTGTGAACGTTTTCGAAAACATCATTACGGGCATGATGTACATCGAAATAGCGTTGTGAATCTGGACGAAACTCTGAAACAGGCACGCCGGATTTCTGATTCAATGGCGATACATCTGCCCCACCGCCACCGTTACCAAAAAAATAAACACCATAGGGTAAGAACAGTGGCAGCCATACTTTGATTTTCGTTAGCTGGGATGCTGGCATAGTGAAATCAAAACCTCTTGGTGTAAAGCCGCCGTTATCACTTTCCAGCGCAAAAACATGTTTCTCATTTTTTGCTATAGCTTCTTCAGCATATTTAGTGCCACCGCGTAAACCGTTTTCTTCATTTGCAAACAACACTACGCGAATCGTATGTTTGGGTTGATAACCAATCGCTTTAAGTGCTCTTAATACCTCGATGGAATGCACGCAACCGGCGCCATCATCATTTGCACCTTCTGCAGGATCCCATGAATCCAAATGTCCGCCCACCGTAATAAATTCGTTTTTAAATTCCGATCCTGTTATTTCACCTATTATGTTATGACCGGTTGTATCGGGAAGAAAATGGGCCATGGTTTTAAGGTAAGCTTCCGCCTTCTGTCCGGAAGATAACAAGCTGTTTAACTTGTCTGCATCTTTTAATCCCATTGCAGCACCGGGAATTTTAGGCTGGCTCGAATCATAAGCGAGTGCCCCGGTATGTGGATTATTGTCTACCGATTCCGTAAGAGATCTTATCAAAACGGCCACTGCTCCATATTTAGCAGCCCTGCTTGCACCGGATCTTCTTGAAATACCTGATTCCCCATACCCTCTTCCCGTTTCAATGTACCGTGGGTTAAACGGCATATTATAAAAAATTATCTTCCCTTTTATTTCATCTTTACGCTTTTCCAATTCATTAAAATCATGAATTAAAATAACAGGCGCTTTTATTCCGTTGCTGCCCGTGCCCAGTGAATTGCCTATCGCCAACACATCAAGAACCATTTTTACCTGTTTCCCGTTTGCATCGTTATATGTTATCCATGCTTCATCTTTACCACCACGAACCCAGTGAGGCACTTTACATTCCTGCATGTATACTTTATCGGCACCCATGGCTTTAAGTGTTTTTACACCCCAATCCTCCGCTTTATACATTCCCGGTGAGCCTGATAACCGGGCACCTACGGTTTTACATAACACGCGTAAATTTTCATATGCTTTACCATTTACCAGTATCTCATCTGCTATTTTACGAATGAAGGTCGAGTCTTCCACCTGGGCAAAACCGCCGCTACTTATCAGTAATAAAAAGAAGAGAAAAAGCCTGTTCATGTATTTTTTTTTAAAGATAGTTAAACATTCTTAGGATAAAAGTAGTTGTATAGCTTTGGATTATGAGGTATAGCGTGTTTTAAACCACGGAGACAGGGAGGCACAGGGAAACACAGTATTATTTAAGTCAAGTTACTTGTGTTTCTTTGTGCCTCCCTGTCTCCGTGGTTTAAACAAACTCAACATTAATTAAAGAATTATGAAAATTGGAATTGTATGTTATCCCACTTTTGGGGGAAGTGGAGTGCTGGCTACTGAATTAGGAAAGGCACTTGCTACAAAGGGCCACCAGGTTCATTTTATTACATACCAGCAACCCGTTCGTTTAAATATTTTTAATGCGAACATTTTTTACCATGAGGTTCGGGTACCTACCTATCCGCTGTTTGATTACCCGCCTTATGAAACCGCCCTTGCAAGCACAATGGTAGATGTGATTGCCAATAACAACCTCGATCTGTTACATGTACATTATGCAATTCCACATGCTTCTGCGGCTTATATGGCAAAGAAGATACTGGAAAAAAGCGGCAAGAAAATACCCGTAATCACTACCCTGCATGGAACTGATATTACGCTGGTGGGCAAAGACAAGACCTATGCGCCGGTGGTAACTTTCTCTATCAATGAAAGCGATGCGATCACCGCGGTATCTTATAACCTTCGCGATGAAACCTATCATTCTTTCAAAATAGAAAAAGAAATAGAAGTGATTCACAACTTTGTGGATGTGGAGCGTTTTCAAAAAAAGCCCATCGATGCATTCAGACGTGTTATTGCTCCCGATGGTGAATTTATATTATTGCATGCCTCCAACTTCAGGAAAATAAAAAGGGTGGAAGATGTTGTCCGCATTTTTGCAGGAATAAACGAGCAGATTCCAAGTAAGCTGTTGTTTGTAGGTGATGGCCCTGAAAGGCCCGGAGCCGAAAGCCTTGCAAGGGAACTTGGATTATATAACGATACCCGGTTTGTAGGCAAACAGGAACAAATGGAAGAAATACTCGCTATTGCGGATATGTTTCTGCTAACTTCCGAATATGAAAGTTTCGGCCTGGCAGCATTGGAAGCAATGGCTGCCGGTGTTCCTGTGATCAGTACTAATGGCGGGGGCCTTCCTGAAATTAATGTGCCTGGAATTACCGGTTATCTCAGCAATGTAGGAGATGTTCAGAGCATGACTGCTCATGCATTGGATATATTAAGGGATGAAGAAACATTGAAACAATTCAAAACTAATGCGTTGCAGCATGCCCGTAAGTTTGATATTCATAACATCGTTCCCCAGTATGAAGCGTTGTATAACCGGTTTCTTTAATCATTAATAATTATTTCCTCAGCCACAGTTCCGGGTTAACATTGTTCTTTTCATTCGAGATCAGGAATTCAAGGTCTCCATCACCATCTCCCTTATCGGCCACATGACCGATCACCTGGCCTCTTTTTACCTGCTGGCCTTTGGAAACCGAAGCAGAAGATAAGTTGCTATAGGTAGTAAAA
Source organism: uncultured Flavihumibacter sp. (assembly GCA_964237295.1). Lineage (GTDB taxonomy): Bacteria > Bacteroidota > Bacteroidia > Chitinophagales > Chitinophagaceae > JADCRZ01. The sequence continues at coordinate 6,653 of CAXSIE010000033.1, forward strand.
TATTTTCCATGCTTTAAGATTACTCCCTGTACCTCACCGATATTTACAATGTAAGTAACCTCACCGTCAAATACGGCTTTAACAGCTTTGCCTGCATCTGTTTCAATAGTTATTCCCTGGTTGTCGTATGTTATCTTATCCAACCCCTCAACTTTTTGAATGCCAAAATGCATGGAAACTTTGCCTGATTCAATAGGCCAGGGAAGACTTCCGCGATTCTTTTCAAAATCTGCCGACAACGCCCTTGATTCCGGATCAGCATCAAAAGGACTAAGGGTTTTAGCCACTTTAGCTTCATGTTTCACTTCCGGCTCCGTGGCTGCAGGTGTAGTTGTTTTAGATGAAGTTGCCGGTTTGTTTTTATTAGCATTTGCAAGATCGTCTGCCTGTTTCTTTTTAGCTGCGGCTGCAGCTTCTTTCATTGCAGATTCTCTTGCACGGCGGATAGCAGCCGTTATCGCTGCTCCAAGCTTCTGATCCTGCTTGCGTTTGGCGGCCATTTCAGCCATTAGCTCTTTCTCTCTGAGTTTTAATTTGGATATTACCCCATCCTTCTCTTTCTTTTCAACTTCAAGTACTTGCCGCTGCTTGTTCTCTTCCACCAATACTACAGACTTCTTTGCCTTGTTTTGATTGAGCCCTGTTATTTTTTGTTCAAGAAGTGATTGCGTATTCTTGATATTGGAAGCCTGTTGCTCCCGATAATTACGATATGAATGCAGGTAGGATACCCTTTTCAATGCATCATTAAAATTGCTTGAAGAAAAAATGAAATTCAGGAAATCGTAGTTGCTCCTGTTCTTATAAGCATACAGCACACTTTTTTCATACTGAATCTTGAGCGTATCCAGTTCCTTGGTAAGTTTATAAATATCTTTATTGGAAGTATTAATATCTCCCTGGATAAGACCCATCTGCTGGTTGATATTATCTATTTCTGCCTGGCGCAAACGAAGCCTTTTTTGAATCAGTGATAATTGCCCTAATGTTTCCTTCTTATTTTTTTTTGTTTCATTCAATGACGCTTTTACGTCGTCAATCTCTTTTTGAATGGCTGCCCGTTGTTTTTCAAGATCCGACTTGGTAGCCTGTCCGAATGTATAGGTTCCTGCCACAGAAAAGGTTACCAGTAAAAAAATGAGTTTTATCATTATAAAAATTTTAAATGAACCAATGCCATCAGGGATGATGTCTATCACTTCACTTTTATTTGATTATTATGAAATTATTGCTTTCAATATTAACCTTAAACCAACGCTTTTGATGAGCTCATGATTAACCTGACACTTTAATTAAATTAATAACGGCTAATTACGTTTATAATTCTTTGGAATGCTAAAAGGATAGCTTAAGGTTTCGTTAAAGCTGTATTGTTTATAGTTCAAATCAAGGTCAAGCTTTGATTTCTGGGATACCATTATTTTACGCCCGGTTGAAAACTGCATCCCGTTTTTATTTTCATAATCCGAGTAGGTAAGGTCACAGGTCCAGTTGAACTTACTATTGGTATCATCCAGTTTACTATGCTGTAATGTAAGGTCGTTATTACTAAGTGTCATAAGATGCCTGATGAATTTATTTGTACTTAGTAATACTACCGAGGATACATCTTTTCTGAATGAAACGATATTACTGTTACTGTCAAGAAAAATGGTGTTACCAATGATAAGGTCCTGAACTGTGGAAAAGTTAAATGGCAATTGAGTAAGTTCCTGCAGGTAGCCGAGTGACCGGAACTGTACCTGTTTATCTTTTTTATTCAGCACTATTACACTATCACGTGTTATCAAAACCCTGAAAGCTTCATAACTGAAAACGGTTGCATTTATTGAAAGCCATATTACACTATCTTTCTGCATTCTTACAAATACCGTAAGGTCAGGGCCCTTACTATTTTTATCGGTGTACTCCACTTTTATTTTTGCAGAAAAAGTTTTAAAATCAATTCTTTTGTTTTTTACTGTATTAAAAATTTCGTGCACAAATTTTATGGAATCCGATTGCGAATCATTTACTATTATGGTGCGCGTTGTGTCTTTCCTGGTAATTGCTGTCTGAATTTTTTTAGTAGAGTGGCAACTTAAAGCAACCATCAGGATAATGAGGATGAGGAAAGTAAAAATATACTTCATAATTTTTTATTTTCCAGTATGACCAAAACCACCATTATTACGTGTTGTGGCGGCAACTTCTTTAACAGGTTCCCATTGTATCATTTCAACGGTATGAATAACCATTTGCGCAATCCGGTCACCGGGGTGTATCGTATGATCTTCGTTAGAAAGGTTCACCAGGATTACTTTTATTTCGCCCCTGTAATCGGCATCAATAGTCCCCGGTGAATTGAGGCAGGTGATCCCATGTTTAATAGCCAGTCCGCTCCTGGGCCTTACCTGCGCTTCATAACCCTCCGGCAGTTCAATGAACAAGCCTGTTGGTATAAGCGATCTTTGTAATGAGCTTAATTTTA
>CAXSIE010000033.1:9164-11366 GCA_964237295.1 uncultured Flavihumibacter sp.
GAGGCAAATTTAATGGTTAATTATTAATGATTAATTGTTAACGGATAGTTGCATTAGTGAATCATTATCTTGTTTAAACCGGCATCTTACTTACAATAGCATCCGTTAATTATAATGATTAACGGATAGTGGTTGAAATTGTAGTGATTAAATAAAAGCATCTTCCCGTTAATAAATAATCGACAAAAACTAATCATTCCTCTTCAGCATTACATTTGCATAAGCAGACAAGCCTTCCTTTCTGCCAACAAAACCCATTGTTTCTGCTGTAGTGGCTTTAACGGAAACATCTTCTACGGATATTTCCAGTATGTCTGCTATTATTTTTCGCATCTCCATATTGTAATTTTTTATTTTAGGAGCTTCCAGGCAAACAGTAGCATCAATGTTAACAACTGCATAATTTTTTTCGCTTATTAATGCATAAGTTCTTCTTAATAAAATTTTACTGTCGATACCTTTAAATTCGTCGGAAGTATCGGGGAAGTGCATCCCGATATCTCCCAATGCCAACGCCCCCAATAAACCATCACAAATGGCATGTAATAGAACATCTGCATCACTATGACCAAGACTGCCTTTTGTATGAGGTATTTTTACACCGCCCAGCCATAGCTCCCTGCCTTCTACCAACTGGTGAAAATCAATTCCGAATCCTATCCTGTAACACATGAGTACTGATACAATTAAGGATTAAAGATAGGGGAAATGAACAAGATCAGCTTTCAGCCTGATACACTAAAGCTCATAAAAAAAGCGCTCCCCGAAAGGGAACGCTCCGATGTATAGATAGTTATAACTAAAATTATTGAGTAGTGCTGGTACTGCCGCCGCCGCCTTCCCCATTGAAATCAAAAACCAATCCAAAACGCAATGTATTGGATAATGGATTTTGGTTGATGCCACTACCTGAAGGAATGATATAAGAAAAGTTCAATCCGAAAACATTGTATTTAAGTCCTAAACCAAGGGTAAAATACTTACGGTTTCCTTTATATTTATTTTCATAAAAATAACCGCCACGCAGTGCAAACTGGTCATTGTACCAGTATTCGGCTCCTATTGAAATTTGGTATTCTTTCAACTCTTCACTAAATCCTCCCGGAGCATCTCCAAAAGAACTGAACCAACTACTTACAACAGTTTTGTTGCGATAATTTGCGATACTCGCATCACTAAGAGAGTCAGGAGGAGTTGGAACCAATAATTTATTGATGTCGAGTCCAAATGTAATCTTGTTATTTTCATCATATACCTTGGTATAGGCAGCACCCAGGCCCAGGTTAGCAGGAATGTAATCTTTTTGTTTTGCATCGGAGGTATATCCGATTTTTCCTCCCAGGTTCGACAAAACGCCGCCAAAACTCCAGCCACTACCATCTTCGTGGGGATTGGTATAATAGAAACTCAGATCCGCAGCAACCGTACTTCCCGGCTTATAGGTAGTGCCGGAAAAATCTCCGTTGGCCAGGCTGGAATTTATATATCTTAAAGCAAGTCCTAACCCAACTTTTTCAGAGAGCTTTCGCGTGTAACCGCCATCAATTGAAAATTCCTTTGGATGAAAGCCCCTGATATCTTCTCCTCTGTCATTGGTAAATTGTATGTTACCAAGACTAAAATAACGAAGTGAACCGGATATGGACTGCCGGTCGTCTATTTTATAATAACCGGCAACAGAAGCAAGGTACACATCGTTTAAACCCAATTTTTTCAACCAGGGCGTATATGTTAAACTTAATGCGCCCTTGCTGGTATTAAAAGGAACCTTTGCCAGGTTCCAGAATCCTGCATTGACATCAGGAAGGGTGGCAATCCCTACTTCTCCCATGCCCCCGGCACGGGCGTCAGGAGAGATCCGTAAAAAAGGCACTGCTGTAGTAACAACATTGTATTGGTTTTTTACATTAAATGTTTGAGCTTTTACTGCTATCAAAACCGTTAATAGCAATAAAACCGAAAAAAATCTAAGGGTCAATTGTTGCATCTGTATATATTTTGTCTTTTAAGTCCTCACCGCGAAAAGCGGTGTAATTTCTGAAGTAAAAACCAGATTAGCATCAATAATGCCAAAATTCAAAGCTATCCGGCAGATTCATAAAGGTATCATATTAAACAAATAACGCCCCAGGTGCTTAACGGAAATAAGAATATATGATTATTGTACTACCATTTTACCCGCTTTCTCCACCCTCGTACCAT
>CAXSIE010000033.1:11376-18355 GCA_964237295.1 uncultured Flavihumibacter sp.
GTAACCATTAACCGGTAAATATATATTCCACTCAGGATATGCGAATCCGCATCACTATTATTCCATTCAATGTCACTTGAACGATTTACCCCCGTATTTATTGTACGTTTTACAGATTTTAAAAGCTTGCCTGATACCGAATAAATGTTGATCAATACGTCTACATCCTGGTTATCAAGATCATGTTCAAAACGAAAAGTGGTTTTTGAGTGGAATGGATTGGGAAAATTAAAAACCCGGTAGATTGAAAAAGATTTGTTTCTGATAACCCTGAAACTTATGGATACCTCAGTAGAATTATTTACCCCATCCCAGGCTTTTATCTTTAAAGTATGAAGACCTTCTTCCAGAACGGGCAGGGAAAATTTTATGGTGCCCGACTGGTAGCTGTTTAAAACAGGTTCAAAAAAATCGTTCAGCTTAAAAGATTTTTTTGGATCATCGTCAATTAAAAGGGTAATGTCGTGACCTATACCGGTACCCAGAATATTAATGCCGGAAGTATCACTGAGTTTCAACAATAAAACAGCATTCGGGCCGGTAGCCCCACCATTAATAAATTTTTCATCATTTAAAAAAACATTTACTACCGGCCCTTGGATATCAGCGGTGGTTCCCTGGGAGCCGCCTATAACAAAATTGGTAAAACTGCCATTAGCATCAATATCACCGTTATCAGCATAATAACTGATTTTACCATTGCCGAATCTGTAATCTATGTCTTTAGGCACAAAAAAATTAAAAGAGAAAGTTCCGTTTTTTACATCTGCTTTACCTTTAAAAATTATGTTTTCCTGTATGGTGAAATGCGCTTTCAGGCTTTCGGGGTCGTTACCCAGCGTGGCAGCCGTTTGAGCTTTATCATAAACAGTTACATAAACGGATCCATTGAAATCGTTCAAAACATTTCCGTTATTATCTGCTACTGATCCGGTGATGACGTATTGTTTCAAAGCTTTTAAAGTGTCGGGCTTCAATGATACGGCAATACCATTAACGGTATTTGTTTGTACACGGTTGCGGGGAAAGGCAATGGTTAAGGCAGGGTCGCCCAGCAAAGTAAATTTGAGGTTATTGATAACATCCCCACCGGATTGATAAGTAACATTCTTTGCTTTTTTTATAGCATCCCCCAGACTGAGATAACTACCATCAGCATTTTGATGAAGCAAGGTTTGAATATAGTTACGGTTTATGATCCGGTTACTAAACGCAAAAACCAGCCGGGTAGTGGTCATCAACGCTATGGCGCCGGTTCCTGGCCTTAGTAAAATATTTTCACCTAATGAGTTAATGGTGAAATTATCATATGGGGCAAAATCACAGGTTGCCGTAATAAACAGGGGTAATTTATCGGGGTTGTTCCAGGAATTAACAATATCCTGATCCAGTATCACTTCTTCTGCCAGCCTTCTGAAACCTCCATGCCCGTTGTAGTTCCAGATCAGTGTTCCGTTTTGAATCCGGTTGTTTATAACCTGGTTAACAGCAGGATAACGGCTACCTGACGAATTGCTTTCTTCCTGGTAAGCATCCAGGTAAACCTTGTGCTGATCAAAAACAGGGTTAGCAGCGCTGGCGGTAGCGGTAATAATTTCGGCATCATCGAAATGAAGGTTAAAATCTTCGTCATCGGCGATAAAATCCAGCTGATTTTTCCATGGGCCTAAACTTTTCGAGCTGGTATAACTGATAACCTTATCGACATACCACCTGGCTTCATCCAAAGTTTTGGCAGGGATCCTTCCAATTCCTATATCCAGCAGATTGCCCGATGCCGCATTGATATCTTCATTATCATCCAGAAATCCGAAATAATCATCGGATGTAAAACTGGCAAGCGGATCTAATGAATTGCGGCTCTCAAAAGCGGGAACGTAATTGGTATTGTTGAGTGAACGGTCTTTATAATCAAATGAAGCGTCTCCGAATAACAAAAGGTATTTGGGGCGTTTGGCGCTATCGGTTCCTGCCTTGTCGTAGTACATTTTTACAAAGTCACGGATTGCAGTAGGGTCAGGAGAACCGGAGGCAAATTCATTGTAAACCTGCCCGGCAGTCACCACTACTACTTTCATATTGTCTTTTCCGGTATGATAGTCGGCCAATCGCCGGGCTTCCTGTATAATGGAAGGGTACGTAACAATCAATAAATCCGCTATAGGTGCAGCATGCAAGTTCTGGTTCTCTATTTTTCCTGATGTAACGGGTGATAAAACCCCGGCGGGATTAAAGGCAATGTATTCATGAAGAGAACTGCAATCGTTCACAAACTTTAATACGGTTCCTTCAAGGGCAGGTTTCATCTGTAAAGCGGTCAATGGATCAGTTATATCCCACACCTGCGTTCCGGCGGCAGCCCCCTGCACGTTAAATTCACCTGTATGGCCGGCGCCTACGCTGTTCCAGTCCCGGAATAGCAACTGATCTGTACCGGCAAGACTGATCGTTTTTCTGGAAAACAATTCAAACCAGTTTAACCATCCCTGGGCTCCTTCACCCGATGATTCGTAAGTATACGACACCGACAAACTTGTTGAAGGAGTAAAAGATCCGATGACCTGAGAATTTACGGCAAACAGGTCCTGGTTACCCGAACCAACACCTGGAATGTCGTGTTCCAGAGCCAGGGCATTATTTATGTTTACTGAAAAACGGCTGTTTTTATTAATGGAACGGGCTATGCATTCAGATACTATTGTACCCGCTTCCGAAAGGGGCAGGTTACCGTACGGAACTGTAAAGTTCCGGGTCAATAATTTACCGGGGGCTTTGGTGAATTCTTCCCCGTACCAATCTTTACCGCTGTTTAAAAAATTTATGGTATCAAGCTCGTGAAAATAGCGGTCATTGCATGAAGTGATTCTTAGTGATGGTGACGCAGTATTATTGAGGGTTGTTATTCTTTTACCGGTTCCGCCGACAGTGATAAAATAATAAGACTGATTGCTATATAAATTCTTTTGGTGTTTAAAACGTTGGTTAGCGGAGTCTTTTAACCAGGTATCAGGTCCTGAGGCATAAAATAAAAAATAATCGGCACCATTAAATATGCCATCTCCCCCATCATTCATCTGGATCGCGTTTTCCTGCAAATCATCGGTGACCATACCCGAACAATTTTCAGGAAGCATTTGTCCGCCGTTTCCAAAAAGCCTGATGGAAGCTGACGGCATACTGCTCGCATTTATTCCTAAGGTGTTAAGGAATGCAAGGTCAATTTTATAAACCCCTGGCTCCTTAGTGGCAATTTTGAACCAGTTGCCGGTTGAAAGTACGGATGATGTATTATAATACCGCTGGCTAAAGCCGTAGGAGACGGATAAAAAACAACAAAATATAAAACTTAATCGCAGCATACACATTGTTCAGTTCAAAAATAGAATAAGCTTCCCGTTTGCCAATAGAAAATAAAAAGTTAAATACCTTTCATGAAACCGTTTTTATACTCCTGTATACTGTTTACCCTTAATTATTATACATGAAAGTGCCTATCTTCGTTAACAATTGTTTATAACTCGTGTTAAACAATAATTATAACCATATCTCGTTATATTATCTTAAAAACCGGCTCAAATGGCATATAAAATGAACTGGAAAATTATAGTAGTCTTAGTATTCTGTTCTGCAACCGTATCATCCTGTAAATTATTCAGTAAAAAGAAGGAACGTTCCGACGCAACCGGTTGGAACTATAACGACAAGAACCAGGGAGGTTACCAGGTTGCCCGTGAAAAAGAACAAAGAACCGGACCCGGACTGGTATTTGTTCAGGGCGGAACATTTACCATGGGTGCTACACAGGAAGACGTTATGAACGACTGGAATAATATTCCACGTCGCGTTACCGTGAATTCTTTTTATATTGATAAATCTGAAGTAGCGAATATCCACTACCGGGAATATATGTACTGGATAAATAATATATTCGATGGGGATGAATATCAAAACGTTCGGGATGCAGCACTTCCTGACACTTTAGTATGGAGAAGTGAACTCGCAGATAATGAGCCAATGGTTGAATATTATTTCCGCCATCCTTCCTATAATTATTATCCTGTTGTAGGTGTTACATGGAAACAAGCCAATGATTTTTGTATATGGAGAACGGATCGTGTGAATGAACTGGAGCTAAATAAGAGAGGATTCACCAATGAGAAGTCTTTAACCAATCAAACGGGTCTTGGTGCTGAACATTTCGAGACCAAGTCTTACCTTCTGGGAGAATTTACACCAACGCCGGGTAAAATAGCCCGTTCCAAGAGCAACCCTTTAAAGAATCCAAACGGTACTCCAAGAAGCCAGGTAACTTTTGAAGATGGCATACTTTTTCCTAACTACCGCCTGCCTACAGAAGCAGAATGGGAATATGCAGCACTGGGATTGGTGAATCAAAATCCACAGCCAAGCAAAAAAGAAGGGGCACGAGGCGAAGAGTTGCTTACTAATAAACAAGTGTACTCCTGGGGACAAAACGTTAATGGCCTGCGCGATTCCAGGAAAGGTAGCTGGCAGGGTACATTCCTGGCTAACTTTAAACGTGGTGCCGGTGATAATATGGGCGTAGCAGGCGGCTTGAATGATCGTGCTGTTTATACATCACCCGTTGGTACATTTTTCCCTAATGGTTTTGGTTTATATAATATGTCGGGTAATGTAAATGAATGGGTGGGAGATGTTTACCGTCCGCTGTCATCTGTTGATGTGGATGATGTGGCTCCCTTTCGTGGTAATAAATTTACGGTAGTAGACCGTTCTACCGGTAAAGCCGAACTGGACAGCCTTGGAAGAATTAAAATGAGAGACGTAACTGACGAAGAAAGCAGGAATCGCAGAAATTACCAGAAGGGCAATGTGATCAATTATCTTGATGGTGATTCTACCTTACAGGGTATCAGCTATGGTTATGGTATCACTACTTTGATCAGCGATCATTCCAGGGTTATCAAGGGAGGTAGCTGGAATGACAGGGCTTACTGGCTCAGTCCGGGAACACGACGCTTTATGGAAGAAGATGTTTCCAGCAGTACGGTAGGTTTCCGTTGTGCGATGCCTCGTGTTGGCAGTCCGGAAGGAAATGGAAGGAAAACTGGTATTAATTATAAAGCTAGAAGGCAGAATTCGAGAAAGCAATAATTGAGTTATCATAAGTTATTAAGGCCATCCTTTGGGGTGGCTTTTTTTTAACCACGGAGGAGCAGCCGGAGAGGTTAAAAAATCCTTACAGCTGCTGGAATGATTTTTCTACTTTTGACGCATGAATATAGCGCAACTGTACGAGCTGTTTCTCCAACATCCATCTGTAAAGACCGATACCCGCAAGCTGGCATCCGGCGATCTTTTCTTTGCCTTGAAAGGACCTACTTTCAATGGCAATGCCTTTGCTCAAAAAGCTCTCAGCGATGGCGCGGCTTATGCCATCATCGATGAACCGGAATATGCATCATCCGAACGTACCCTACTTGTGGAAGATGTGCTTACAACCCTGCAGCAATTAGCAAAGTTCCACAGGATGACTTTCAACATTCCCTTTTTAGCTATAACAGGAAGTAACGGTAAAACCACTACAAAAGAATTGATCCATGCGGTGTTATCGGGCAGGTTTAAAACATACACCACCGAAGGAAACATGAATAACCATATTGGCATTCCCCTTACTTTGTTAAGGGTAAAGAAAGATGCTGAAATGGCTGTGATAGAAATGGGTGCCAATCATCTTAAAGAAATAGAAAGCTATTGCCTGTATACAAATCCTACGCATGGCATTATTACAAATATCGGTAAAGCGCATCTGGAAGGATTTGGAAGTGTTGAAGGTGTAAAAAAAGCAAAGGGGGAATTGTTTGATTTTCTTAGGGATCACCTGGGAACTGCATTTGTAATGTGGGATTATGATTACCTGAGAGAGATAAGCAAAGGCATTCCTGATATTAGAAAATATGGAAGCGTTGATGGAGACATTACCGGATTTATTACACAAAGCGATCCTTACCTGGAAGTAGCAATAAATAAAGGCGCCGATATAAAAAGCATACAGACGCAGCTTGTGGGTTCTTATAATTTTCCAAATGTTCTAGCGGCCGTTGCCATTGGCAAATATTTCAATGTTCCCGATAAGTCAATTAAAGATTCCATAGAAGGATATATTCCTTCAAACAGCAGGTCGCAATTGATTGATAAAGATTCCAATAAAATTATACTGGATGCTTATAATGCCAATCCAAGCAGTATGAAATCCGCCATAGAAAATTTTATGCAGATGCAGGGAACTGAAAAAATACTGATATTGGGTGCGATGGCTGAGTTGGGCAGTGAAAGTATGGAAGAGCACCGGTTGATTATTGAGTTGATAGGCAGGTATCCCTGGAAAAATGTTGTGTTGGTAGGAGGAGACTTTTTAAAAATTCCTCATTCCTATACTTTATTCAGCAGTGCTGCCGAAGCTGCAAACTGGTACCATCAACAACATTTTACAAACAGCCAGGTGCTTATAAAAGGATCGAGGAGCACGCAAATGGAAAAGATACTGGAGTAGCTTTGTCTATTGAACCACGGAGCCAGGGAGGCTCGGAGAGACACGGAGTTATTTTATCTGCATTAAAATACACCGTGTTACTCCGTGCCTCCCTGCCACCGTGGTTCAATTTTCCAGGCAGTTTGCATCAATAAGCCGGCACGCTGATTATTTCTTTTAATTTAACTTTACAATAAAAGGAAGAAGTATGTCGGATAAAAAAAACAACCCGGGGTATTTGTTAAGCGTTTTAACCAATAAATGTCCACGTTGCCGTGAAGGGCACCTGTATACGTTCGCAAATCCTTATAAACTAAGTACTGTTACCAAGATGAATGAAACGTGCCCGGTATGCGGTCAACCGTCTGAAATTGAAGTGGGCTTTTATTACGGAACCAGTTATGTAAGTTATTTTTTGGCCATCGTACTTTGCGTGGTGTCATTTATTGCATGGTGGCTGATCAT
>CAXSIE010000033.1:18365-20593 GCA_964237295.1 uncultured Flavihumibacter sp.
CTTTTCTTTTGAAGACAACCGCTTTTTCTGGTGGCTGGGTTTTAATGGTGTTTTGCTGATCGGAATGCAACCGATTTTAATGCGGCTTTCCAGAACCTTATGGCTTTCGTGGTTTGTGAAATATGATCCTGAATGGAAACAGCACGACGTTAAAAAAGAAACACTGGAAAGAATCGTCCCTGAACAAATGGGAAACTGGTAAATTTCTTACTACTTTAAATAATACTTTACGTTATACTCTCAATGAATTTTACACAACGTTTAAAAGCTATCATAAATTTTAAGTTCAGCTTTTTAAAACGTTCATTTGGCAATGACAGCTTCCGGTTGCTGGATGTAGGTGCCGGTAATCATTCTGCTTCACGTATTCAGGCTATCTTTCCTGCCTGTTTGTATTACGGGTTAGACCTGGACAAATCTTATAATAACAGCGAAGAAGATTTTAAGGTGATGAAAGATTTCTACGAACTCGATCTGACCACACTGGACTATTCAATAATTCCTGATAATTTTTTTGATGGTATATGGATGGCGCATGTGATCGAACACCTGCATAACGGTGATGAAGTAGTGGTTAAGCTGCTGGAAAAATTAAAATCCGGCGGTTATTTTTATATTGAATATCCTGGAAAGAAAAGTACTACCCTTCCATCCATGCACGGCTCTTTGAACTTTTATGATGATGAATCGCATGTGCGTATTTATTCCGTAAAAGAATTATCTGAAGTTTTCAGGCGCAACAATTGCGCAGTCTTAAGAAGTGGCATACGCAGGAACTGGTTTTATATTGCAGGCATGCCGGTGAAGATACTTTTATCTTTCATCAAAAGAAAAAAGCTACAGGGCAATATCTTCTGGGATCTATTGGGCTTTGCGGAGTTTTTGTATGTGAGGAAGAACGGGTGTTGATAATAACAATTTGATAGGTTATTAAAATATAGTGATCTAAATTTGCCTAAATGCTGTATAATGAGACGAACAATTATAACTCCTACCGATACGAGATTAGATCTTTTAATACCTCAAGACTACGTAGGAAAACAAATTGAAATTACTTTTCTTCCTCTTGATGAATTAGAACCGGCATCAATTAAAATAACAATGGACCAATTTTGGGGAGTACTATCTGATCAAACCGCAGAAGTATTACATCAGCATGTTACAAATAACCGGGAAGAATGGTAGATAAATATTTGATAGATACCAATCCAATTATTGACTTTTTAAATGGCAGATTATCTGCAGAAGGAAAGAAATTTCTGGCAGCAATTGAGCCGGTTATTTTTGTAATCACACATATTGAATTGCTGAGCAACAAAAACATACCTGTACCCGAATGGCAATATTTACAGGAATTCGTAAAAATCGCTGTAGTCTATAACCTCGAAAAGCAAATAGTAGAACAGACTATTATATTGCGCCAAAATCATAAATTAAAAACTCCAGATGCAATTATCGCTGCTACCGCAATAACTTACAGCCTTAAACTTATCAGCAGAAACATAGCTGATTTTAAAAACATACCTGAACTTGTTGTTATAGATCCTTATACATTATAGCCATCAAATCCTTCTCGCTGTGTTAATTACATTAACCCCGTTAAACCTCGTAGTTGCGCATCTGTGAGATACTGCACTTGCCTGTGAAGGCTGACCTTTGCCATCAGAGAAGGTTCCACCTAGCCGGTAATCATTTTTGTCGCAGGTAGCAGCCAGCGAGTTCCAAAATTCCTGAGTATTGGATTGATAGGCTGCGTCTTTGAGCAAGCCAATAATTTTTCCATTTTTGATTTCATAACATAGTTGCCCGCTGAATTGAAAATTATAGCGCTGCTGATCTATTGAATAGGAATTCCTGCCAAAAAAATAGAGACCCTTTTCAACATTTTTGATAAGGTCTGCAGCAGTTAGCGTGCCGGAAGAAGGTTGTAAAGATACATTAGGCATCCTTTGAAACTGAACATTGTCCCAGCTATCAGCATAACAGCATCCCTGCGATTCTTTCAACCCGATTAAATGTGCCTGGTCGCGGATAGCCTGGTAATTTACCAGAATACCATCTTTAATAATATCCCAGCTTTTGCAGGCAACACCTTCATCGTCGTAACCTACGGCATCCAGTGAACCCGGTTGCAATTTATCACCGACAGCATTCACCAGCTTATTTCCAAAATTAAATTTTTTAGACCTCCATTTGTCGAGCGTTAAAAAGCTGGTACCGGCATAGTT
>CAXSIE010000034.1:0-3497 GCA_964237295.1 uncultured Flavihumibacter sp.
CACCGTACCTTTCCAGTATAGGCGTAATTTGTTGACGAATGCCAATCAGTTCCGGCTCTGCATCAGAACTATGGGTACCATTAGTATAGGGCGGATGATGTAAACAGGCAATTGTCCATTTATGGGTTCCTGCATTTGCTGCGAGGTCTTTCTTTAACCATTCAGCCTGGTCACCTGTTGAATCCCTTAATAAAGTTCCATTATCGCGCCCCATGGAATTGAGCATAACGAAATGGATATTACCATAATTAAAGGAGTAGTAAGATTCGGTTCCTGAAGGAACTCCGCCGGACTCAGCGGCAGTAGGAAGCGAGAAGATGGAGAAATAGGGAACTCCAGGAGAATAATATTCATGATTACCGGGTATTGGAAAAACTACATGGTTGTTAAATAAATTATCATCATAAACATCAAAGAAATTCGTCTGGTACTCGTGATCGGTACCGGTATTATAAGCATTATCTCCCAGCATGATGGCTAATTCTCCACTGTTTTCTTTTTTGAATAGCTGCAGGTACCTGTCCCGGCCAATTTTTTGATGGCGGTCGCCTGTTCCTGCGTCTCCAAATACCCCTATCCTGATTTTTCTGGTTGTATTGGCAGGCGGAGCAGTAATGAAATAGTTACGGTAGCGTCCTTCCAGAATATCATTACCGCCCGCTATTGCATAATAATATTTTGTATCCGGCAGCAAGCCGGTGATGCGCATTTCATGATCAGTTGATAAAACATCGTTTTTGATGACAGCGCTCAACAAATTTTCCGAGGTACCGTATAATATTCTGGAAGATGTACGCTCACTGGTTTTCCAGGTAATGGTAATGCCATCGCCGCTGACCATCTGTAATAAAGGTCCCCTGGTAATTTCAGTAGCAGTATCTTTTGTGATCCCTGCCAGCTCCAGATCAAATGTGAGGTCATCACTGTCCAGACTTCCCTGATGAACTTCTACGGCGATATGATTAACTCCGTTTACGAAGTTTTCAGCCGGAATATTAAATGGTATAATAATATTTCCATTGTCAGGGGTTTCACGGGAGGCAAGTGTTTTATGTTTTATAACACCACCACCCATGCTTGTTCTGCAAACCTCTTTACCGTTTATGTACACAACCATACCATCATCAACGTAAGCTTTAATTCTAAAGAAAGAAAATTTAGCTGTATTAGTAATATCAAAGGAAGTTCTGAAGTAAGTAGTAATATATTTTCTATCCTGATTACCGCCGTAATTGATTAAAGTTCTTTCATCGCCATTGCCGTAGCCAAATTTGGCGGCACCCTTCGCCCAGCTATCAGTTCCTGATGCCGATACGTTTTTCCAGGAAGCATCCGGTTCGTTACCGTTATCATCATATTTCCAAATGGAACCAAACTTAACAAAAGTTGAATCGGCATATGTAAGGAAGGAAAAAAAAATACAACAGGCTGTCAGCAAAAATCTAAATAATTTACAAACTTTCATATATACCAATAGGGTAGTTCTATGTTTATAATGACAAAACTTTCAAAAAGAATAGGTAAACAATGGGATTATCAGGAAACTTAAATAGGTTGGATTAGTTAGAAAGGCATTAAATATGCCATGTATTGATCTTTTAGGAACATAGTCCTACAGCGCCTAAGGTACGGCATAATTGTATTTGAAAGCCGTTCAGGCGGAGATTTTTTGTTTACAAGTGGTTAACAAGACAAAACAGGACAATCAAACCTGGAATATTTGTTTCATTGTGGGAATGTTATACTGACTCTTTTTCGGGGACCTTTTCCCTATATAACTACATTCTAAAGATCTATTTGGCCAGAATGGCAAAAAGCAATCCACGGGGAACACAAGCAAATCTTGTAATTGAATGCTCATTGTTTTTTGTGGGTTTACTTTGTACCATTGTGGTTAAATTTTCATTGATGCAGTTATCTGAGTTAAAAAAAATTTAAACGACTACTAAATAATACTGATAATAAAAACGTCAAATAACTAATTTCATATTACCGTAAGAGCAGTATTTTTAAAGATGCCGCTGTTTTCAGGTTATTAACAGCTAATAATCTACCCTCTCAAAACTTTTAAAGTTGCTTGCTTATCTAAAAGATCAAATAATTACATATGTCTGAAACTATTAATAATGAAAACAACGGATGGCATTGGAACAGGATCTTTCAGTACTTTTTGCAGGGTGTGCTGGTTACAGCGCCGCTCGGCCTTACCATTTTTATTATTTATAAGTTCGTATCCGCAGTTGACAGCTGGATTACTGTGATACCCGGAAAAGACGCTGCCGGCAATGAAATTAACAGGAACTATGGATCGGGCTTCATTATAATTATTATTGCATTAATAGTAGTTGGTTACCTCAGCTCCAATTTTATTACCAGCAAGATCTTCAGTTTATTTGATAGCTGGCTGGAACGAACTCCCGGAATAAAATTTATTTATTCTTCTATAAAAGATTTTTTTGAAGCTTTTGCGGGCAATAAAAGAAAATTCAATAAAGCCGTACTTATAAATGTTCATAGTGCAGATGTTTGGCAGATCGGATTTATAACCAATGAAGATGCTACAGAACTGGGATTGAAGAATTACATAACCGTATATGTTCCGATGTCTTACTCATTTGCGGGCATAACATATATTGTCCCGCCGGATAAAGTCAGGAAAATTGAACATATAAGTGCCGGAGAGGCATTGAAATATACTATTTCAGGAGGTATTACAGAAATAGAAGAGGAGGAGTACAAACTGAAGATACCTCATTGATAGGCTGTTATGCTTTGATCATCAACAAAACAGGAACGATAACCCTTTTTAATTAGTAAACTTGAATTTCAAGCTCCTTGTATTGCTTGCTTTGTTTGTATCGGTATATCAAAGCTGTTTTTGCTGGGGATTCTACGCTCATAAGAAAATTAATTATTACGCGGTTTTTTTACTGCCTCCGGAAATGATGGTCTTGTATAAGCCTAATATTAATTTTTTAAGCGAACATGCGGTTGATCCTGATAAAAGAAGGTATATGATAAAAGAGGAAGGCTCAAGGCATTATATTGATATGGATATTTACGGTAAAGCTCCTTTTAAAGAGTTGCCAAGAAACTGGGATGACGCCATCGCTACATTCGGGGAAGACAGCCTGAGAGCCAACGGCATTGTGCCATGGTGGATACAGATCATGTTACAACGGCTCACCAAAGCTTTTAAAGAAAAGAATGAAACGCATATTCTGAAGCTTTCTGCCGAGCTTGGCCACTATATTGCCGATGCACATGTACCGTTGCATGCATGTCATAATCATAACGGGCAGTTCTCTGACCAGAAAGGCATTCATGGGTTCTGGGAAAGCAGGGTGCCTGAATTATTGGCCGATAAAGAATATAATTTTTTTATAGGTAAGGCTGGTTACATTAAAGATCCATCAAAATATATATGGGACAGGGTATTGGAAAGCGCAGCCGCATCTGATTCCGTATTATTGTTTGAAAAGGAACTGAGCAATACT
>CAXSIE010000034.1:3507-15621 GCA_964237295.1 uncultured Flavihumibacter sp.
TACTTTTGCTACAGATCAAAAATTTGCTTTCGAGGTAAGGAACAATATTATGGTGCGGCAGTATTCGGCAGCATATACTATTGCATATAACAGGAAACTCAACGGCATGATAGAGCGGCGAATGCGGCAATCGGTTTATACTATCGCCTCTTTCTGGTACACTGCCTGGGTAAATGCAGGCCAGCCTGATCTTAAAAATCTTGTAAACAAAGATTTTTCTCCTGAAGATGTTAAAGAGTTTAATGACCTGAACAGACATTGGAAAAATGATGTTGTAAATGGATGGGAATGTAATTAGTCAAGGACTTTAAGCTTTTTCAATGTTGTCTGTCCGGTGCATACTCCTAAAGTTTCGGGCGGAGGTTCGCGTTTGCTTGAAAGTCTTCCCATCCTTTCCGTCATGTAAACTTCAGTGTTTTTAGCCGGTAAACTTACTCCTGTGAATATCTTACTTTTGCGCTGTCTTAAATAATACCTAATAATTTAAATAATACATTCAGTGATTTATAACTTTAATGCAGGCCCTAGTATCCTGCCGAAGGAGGTTTTTGAAGAAGCTGCAAGATCAGTGGTTAATTATAATGATACCGGCTTGTCTATTCTGGAAATCGGCCATCGAACACCATTATTTCAATCCGTATTAGATGAAGCAATTGCTTTGGTAAAAGAACTGATGCAACTTAACAGTGATAAAGAAGTATTGTTTTTACATGGCGGCGCCTCAACTCAATTCTACCAGGTGCCAATGAATTTATTAAATGAAGGAGAAACTGCCGCATATCTTGACTGCGGCGTCTGGGGAACAAAAGCCATTAAAGAAGCAAAATTATTTGGTACAGTTGACGTGGTTGGCAGCTCAAAAGACAAAAACTATAGTTATATACCTAAAGATTTTATCGTTCCCACCAGCGCAAAATATTTCCATTATACCACTAATAATACCATTGAAGGAACACAGATGCATTTTGTGCCTGAAACACCTGTTCCGCTGATAGCCGATATGAGCAGCGATATCTTAAGCACTGTTATGGATTTTAACCGGTTTGAACTTATCTACGCCGGGGCACAAAAAAATATCGGTGCAGCGGGAGCTAACCTGGTAGTGCTGAACAGAGAAATTGCGGGTAGGTCAACCCGAAAATTACCTACCATGATAGATTATAAAAATCATATTGATAACGGTTCCATGTTAAACACTCCGCCTGTTTTTGCCATTTATGTTTGCCTGCTTACATTACGCTGGCTCAAAAAGCAGGGCGGTGTGGCCGGTATTGAAAAAATAAACAATCAAAAAGCCAAACTTTTATATGATACCCTGGACGCACTACCCGTTTTTAATCCTACAGTAGCGAAAGAAGACCGCAGTAAAATGAACGTAGTATTTATCATGGGAGATCCGAAACTGGAAAAAGAGTTTCTTGAAATTTGTAAGAAAGAAGGTATGGTAGGGGTCAAAGGGCACAGGAACGTTGGAGGATTCAGAATTAGTTTGTATAATGCCCTGGATTTAAACAGCGTAATAGCTGTTACCGATCTAATGAACCATTTTGCAAAAATTAAAGCTTAACGCTACCATCAAAACTGATTCATGGCAACTATAGCACCATTCAAAGCATTACGACCGCAGGCACAATTTGCAAAACAGGTAGCATCGCCTCCTTACGATGTGCTGAACAGCAAAGAAGCCAAAATTGCAGCCAGGGGTAATCCAAACTCATTCCTGCACATCACAAAATCTGAAATAGACCTCCCTGAAAATATTGATGTTCATTCTCAACCGGTATATGAAAAAGCCAAAGAAAATTTAAAAGCTTTCCAGCAGCGTGACATACTGTTCAGGGAAGACAAACCCTGCTATTATATCTATCAGCTGATTATGAATGGCCGTATGCAAACCGGTTTGGTTTGCGGATCCTCCCTCGATGACTATGAAAAAGATGTTATTAAAAAACATGAATATACCCGTCCGGAAAAAGAACTTGATCGTATCAGCCATATTGCTCTATCCGGAGCACAAACGGGCAACGTATTCCTGGCTTACCGCACTGTTGATGATATTGATGTTATTATTGAACAATGGAAACAAAAAAATACCGCGGTGTATGATTTTACAGCTGAAGATGGCATCCGCCATACAATATGGGTAATAAATAATAACAACATCATTCAAACAATCACAGAACTGTTTGCATCTAAGGTTCCTGATACCTACATTGCCGATGGTCATCACCGCGCAGCAAGCGCATATAAAGTAAAATTGGAATTAGGAATAAAGGCAACGGCAAACTCAAAATTACTTTTAACTACTTTATTTCCTTCTGCCCAATTACATATAATGGACTATAACCGGGTAGTGAAAGACCTGAACAATTTAGAAGAACCCGCTTTTCTTAAACGCCTCCAGGAAGATTTTGAGGTGGAAAAAATGTCTTCGCAATTTTGTCCGGCTCAATTACATGAATTTGGAATGTACCTGGGTAGAAAATGGTATAAACTTACTGCTAAAGAAGGAACTTATTTCAATGATCCTATTGGCGTACTGGATGTAACGATTCTTCAAAACAATTTATTAGATAAAATTTTGGGCATAAAAGATCAGCGGACAGATGTACGCATTGATTTTGTTGGTGGCATCCGCGGACTGGGAGAACTGGAAAGCAGGGTTGGAAGCGGAGAAATGACCGTAGCTTTCAGCATTTTTCCGGTAAGCATCCGGCAATTGTTCGATATAGCCGACAGTGGTAATGTAATGCCGCCCAAAAGTACCTGGTTCGAACCAAAGCTCCGCGACGGCCTTTTAACTCATCTGATTGATTGATATATTATACATAATTAAGAGGTTGTAAACAGTGGTTTGTTTTAATACATTCTGATAAAATGGAAATACAGGAAATTGAAGATATACAGGCATTAATTAATATTTTTTTTCCCTTTGCCGAAGAATTGATTATCAGGTTCGGTGAATTTTATCCTTATGCGGGAGCAACTACCACCGAAAGTGAGTTCGTATCCGTGGGCTTTCATGAAGAAAATAAGCACCTGTCTTCTGAAAAAGTGCTGTTAAGCTTAAAACACTCCTTAAAAAATGGAAATGGGAAATATATAGTAGCGGCTATTTTCTATGAAGTAAAAACAAAGGACGTTGAAACCGGCGAAAGCCAGGATGCTATAGCCGTATTTATAGAACATAAGGATGGCCAGAAAGCCTATGAATTTTTTTACCCTTATAAAGTTGAAGGTGAAAAAAACTTTGTTGTGGGCGATAGCTATGGCAACTCTTTAGCCAAAGAAATTTTTGAAAGCAGTTGAATGTGAAGTACGTATTGAATTTGTAAGTGTTTCCCTTAATAATTTGTCCGTTAGAAAAGAATTATTTTGATATGCTAAATATTTTAGTAAATTTATGCTAACATATTTAACATCAGAACCTGGTTTATGAAGATCAATACACTCAAACAGCCCACATCTTTTCACTGGAATAGTTATGGAATGATGGAATATATTCTGGTAATGCATCCGGGCGAACAGGTAAATGAAAAAATATTGCTTGAAAAGCAAAACTTTTACAGGCAATACGGAGAAAAAAATGCGATCAAACCAAAGCAGCATATTACCCTTGCTAATTTTTTGGCAAAAGAAGCAATGGAACCCACACTTAGCCGCTGGATTAATAACATCTGCAGCCAGCATAAAAGCTTTGAACTTACTTTAAACAATTATAGCGGGTTCCCTCCCCACACAATTTATTTACGAATACAGGATCCTTCACCGGTATATGGCCTGATTCATCAATTAAAAATTTTAGATGATTTCATCCGGTCTTCGGATTGTCCGCCATTAAAAGTTTCACCAAAACCTCACCTGACAATTGCCAGAAGGCTGTCAATGGAAATTTATGATAAAGCCATCAAAGAATACTCGCAGAAAGATTTTCATGAATCATTCCTGGTAAAAGAACTGGTTTTATTAAAAAGAAGTCATCAATTCGACACCTGCACTACCGTAAATAAATTCCGGTTTGCACCCGGATTATGATTACCGGAATGGATCTGATTGTATTAATTATTAAAGCTGATAACTATGAATGAAAATTTGCTCGAAAGGCCAGGATATCAATATTATGAATACCTTCTTATATTGAATCCGCATGAAGATTTAAGAAACAAGATCACAAATGTTAAAAAAGAGTTCCATGAAAATCATAAGGCGCCTGCAGCATTATGGGGCAAACCAAATATTACGCTGGCTAATTTCGTAATATGGCAAATGATGGAAGAAAAGATTGTTAACCGTTTAAAAGTTACGGCTATGGGAATGCCGGCATTCAAAGTTCATTTAAAAGATTATGGCAGTTTTCCTTCCCATACTATTTATATTAATGTGGCTACCAAACTACCGATTAAAGAATTGATTAAACAAGTAAAGGAAAACAAACGATTAATGAAATCACCTGAATTCGATCCGTTTTTCCCAGATGAACCACATATTACCGTATCGCGAAAATTAACACCGGCTCAATATGAAAAAGCATGGCTTGAATACTCACATAGAAGTTTTACCGGGAGTTTTATTGCGGATGGCATGCTGTTGCTTAAAAGAAGAGTAGGTGACAAACCTTACCAGATAGTGCAACGCCTTGAATTTATGAATTTACCGGTAACAACCAAACAGGGAGTTTTATTTTAACGGCAATAAACGGCTCGTGAAACACAACAGCTCACTTAATGAATAAAATAGTTGAATAGAAGGTTAGCAAAATCTACATACAATCCAACCAAAGTAACGACCTACAGACCGGCAATGTTGCATTTCCACTTCTACATGCAAATGCAAAACAGGAATTGAAATTTCATTCGAAACTATTTCCTGAGAATGACTAACACTGCTAACCTTCTATCACTATTTAATCAGGCATAACCAGCAGAAAGGAATTAATACAACAGCCAAATGAAAAAAAATGACAGAAGAAAATTCATCAGAAGAACCTGATACCTACAAGAAAGGCAGGGGCGCCCAATTTAATACAGTAAATAAATTTTTAAAAAATGAAACGGTTAAAGAACATATTGAAGGAATTGACGACTGGATAGAACCAGATATAAAAACTCAATACCTGGAAGACGTTGCCAAGGGAATTGTTAATAAAGTAGAAAGTCCTGATGTTGGAATGATGTATAGTATGAATCCATACCAGGGCTGCGAGCATGGCTGCATTTACTGCTATGCACGAAACTCGTTCGAATACTGGGGCTATAGTGCCGGTCTTGATTTTGAGAGTAAGATCATCGTAAAAAAAAATGCTCCGGCATTGCTCCGTAAATTTCTCATGAATAAAAACTGGGAATGTGCTCCGATCGGAATGAGCGGCAATACGGATTGCTACCAGCCTGCCGAAAAAAAATTCAGGCTAACACGGCAGCTCCTCGAAGTGTGCCTGGAATTCAATCAACCCGTTGGAATCATCACAAAAAATGCAGGCATCCTTCGTGATAAAGAACTGCTTATTGCAATGGCGGAGAAAAAAATCGTTTCTGTCTTAGTATCTATCACCTCCTTTGAAGAAGACTTGCGCCGTGTTATGGAACCCCGTACTACTACAGGCAAACAACGGTTAAGAGTAATTGAAGAATTAAGTAAGGCGGGAGTACGGATGGGCGTTATGCTCGGGCCAATGATACCGGGGCTTAACGAACATGAGATGCATAAAATTATGAAAGCCGCCAGCGAGGCGGGAGCAGTTTTTTCTGCCTATACCTTTATAAGATTGAACGGTGCCATTAAACTACTTTTTCATGACTGGCTGTATAAAAATTTCCCGGACAAGGCCGATAAAGTATGGCATCTCATTGAACAGTCGCATGGTGGAAAAGTGAATGACAGCCAATGGGGCCGGAGAATGCGGGGCGAAGGCGAGATAGCTACCCTGGTAAGTCAGCAATTTCAAAAATATAATAAACGTTATGGTTTGAACCAGGAAAGATGGGAACTGGACAGCGCTCACTTTAAGAGGCCTGGTGCACAGTTGAATTTGTTTTAGGCATGTGTTAAAATGCTGCGTTTTGTAACCACGGAGGTTCAAAAAAATCCTTACAATCCCTCAACCCTTTAATCATGGTCAAATTTCTCTACATTTACCGCTCAAAAAATTTTGATGCAATCAGTAGTTCAGGAAATTACAAATTTGTTTTCATCCTTTAGCCAATTGCAGGTAGCAAGAGTGGAAAAATTACCACAGTCAGGCAGTGACAGGATATATTTCAGGATTTATACCGATGCCCAATCTTATATCGCCACTTATAATCTTAATAAACAGGAAACCGTTACGTTTGTAGAATTCAGCAGGCAATTCAAAAGAAGCGGCACCCCGGTTCCTGAAATATTTGCAGTGAATGACAGCAATACCATCTATATTCAGGAAGACTTTGGCAATATATCATTGCTTGATCAATTACAAACACATGGCCATAATGAGTACGTTTTTGGACTGTTTCAGCAGAGCTTGAAAAAACTTTCTCAAATGCAGGTGGTTGGAGGAGAACTTATTAACTATGACCTGTGCCTTACTGCCCGGGAATTTGGAAAGCAAACAATTTTAAGTGACCTCCTGTATTTCAAATACTATTTTCTTGATACGTTGAAACTGCCTTATGATAAACAAGGCTTGCTTGATGATTTTGATGCCCTGAGCAATTACCTTACCTATACCGGCCAAAAGCATTTTTTATTCCGTGATTTTCAAAGCAGGAATGTGTTGATTAAAGATAATAAGGTTCATTTTATTGATTACCAGGGTGGAATGAAAGGTGCGTTACAATACGATGTGGCTTCTATGTTATGGCAGGCCAAAGCCGAATTAAGCGATGAATGGAAAAATAAGTTACTCGATGATTATATCGGCTATATCAACGAATTGCTAGATAAGCCTGTTGACAAAAGTAGTTTTGTGAGTCAATACAACGGATATGTTTTAATACGGCTGCTGCAGGTGCTTGGTGCATATGGCTTTCGTGGCTTGTTTGAAAGAAAAGCTCATTTTCTGGTAAGTATTCCACTTGCACTTAGAAATCTAAAATGGTTCTTAAATAACAACCGGGTAGGAATTTCGCTTCCTGAATTTGACAGGCTGCTGTCTTTAATTGTAACGGATGAAATCATCCTGCGATATACTCCGGTACAGGCTACGGACAACACACCATTGGTAGTGCGTATAAACAGCTTTTCTTACAAAAAAAAATTTCCTGTGGATGAGTCGGAAAATGGTGGAGGGTTTGTTTTTGATTGCAGAGGCATTTTAAACCCCGGCAGAATAGAAACTTTTAAAAAACTTACCGGCCGCGACAAACAGGTGAAAGATTACCTGGAACAACAAACCAAAATGCCGGATTTTATATCGGGCGTTTGTAACCTTATAGATATCTCGGTTGAAGATTATATCAAACGTGGATTTAGCAACCTGATGGTAAGTTTTGGCTGTACAGGCGGGCAACACCGTAGTGTGTACGCTGCCGATGAACTGGCTAGGCATTTAAGAAATAAATTTGCTGTGAAAACGGTGGTTCATCATATGATACAGGATGAAAAGAACTGGTTAAACTAACAGGTTAAACTGTAGCGTTTTTTGAACCAAATAAAAGACAAAGTTTAGTAAGAGACTACCCCAG
The DNA here is from genome assembly GCA_964237295.1 of uncultured Flavihumibacter sp. GTDB lineage: Bacteria > Bacteroidota > Bacteroidia > Chitinophagales > Chitinophagaceae > JADCRZ01. The sequence goes on from CAXSIE010000034.1 coordinate 11,169, forward strand.
GGTTCCTCTGTGTACCCTCTTCTTCCTCTCCGGCTTTCTTTGTGGTTCAAAAAAAATTCCAAGAACTCAAAACCACCACCTGACAAAATATAAATCTATTTTGGAATCTCATACCTCTTACCTATGAAAGCCATGATACTTGCAGCAGGGTTAGGAACAAGACTTAAACCATGGACTGACCATCACCCTAAGGCCCTTGCAGTAGTGAATGGAAAGTCGTTACTGCAAAGAAATGTTGAATACCTTCAGCAATATGGAATCACAGAGGTGATCGTTAACGTACATCATTTTGCAGACCAAATCAGGGAAGCAATTGAAGCAAATAAAGGCTGGGGAAGCACTATCACTATTTCTGATGAAACGAAAACGGTACTTGAAACCGGGGGAGGGCTTAATAAAGCTGCCTGGTTTTTTGATACAGGCGATTTTGTGCTTATGAATTGTGATGTGCTTACAAATCTAAATTTGGGCTCAATGTTACAATACCATCTTCAACATGGTCCGCTGGCTACTCTGGCAATTGCCAACAGAAAAACCGCCCGGTATTTTTTATTTGATGATTACAGCACCTTGTGCGGCTGGGAAAACATAAAGACAGGTGAAGTAAAGCTAAGCAAAAGCGTAGAGAATATTCATCACAAAGCGTTCAGCGGAATTCATATCATCAACACTTCTATATTTTCAAAAATTTTGCTGCAAGGAAAATTCAGTATGGTTGATCTTTATCTTGAACTGGCAAAAACCAACCAGATTAAGGGATTTGACCATTCTTCAGCACATTTTATTGATGTAGGCAAACCTGAATCTATAATTGAGGCTGAACGATTATTTAACTAACTGTTTCAGCAACAAACTGTTACCTTAACACACAGATTTGTCATAGCCACTACGCACAGGAAATAACGGAAAAGGAAAATTTCTTACTACTTCTTCATGCCTTTGTAGCCTGAGCAGTAATAAAGAAGTATTGATTGGAAAGGTGATTAAATAAGCTATCAGCATAACGATGCTTATGAAACTTATAAGTTATCAAAAATATAGAACAGTGGCGACTCTTCAAGCACGATGCGTTCACTTGCTCCTTGCTTTTTATGCCATTTAACCAGCCGGATAAATCCATCACAGATTTCTATACCGGTTATATCTCCATCACTAAAGCAGCAACACCCGGTGTTAAAATAACTTGGATGAGCCATTGTTTTCAAGATCTTTTTGCCGGCATACTCAAGTTCTCTTTTTTCCAGATCTGCTTCCAGCGTTGTAATTGCTACCTGGTTATTTTCCTTCCGGGCGTTTAACAGCTGTTTGTTCAAACGGTCAATATGGTCTAAGGAAGCAAAGATCGGTTTATGAGTGTGGCCGGAAATAAAAATTATATCCTGTTGCGTTGAGCTCCAATCATACATAATAATATTGTGCTTATCTACCAGCTCAAATGAATCGGAAACACTGTCAAGACGTATTTCAAGGTAGCGTTGAATGGGCGTCCAGATAGCAGCCACTATCCATTTGCTAAAAGCATTCCCATCACTTTTCATATCGCCCTGATGGCCATGCGTAAGAAAAATGGAGAATGTTTTATTATTATAGATAGTTTTTAGCAAAACAGCTTCGTATACTTTCAAATCTTCTCCAAAAACAGGTTTAAGATAAGTGTTTTGCTGGTTTGCATATTTCCATTCCAGGTCATGGTTACCGAATACCCTGTAATACCTTTCCTTCAAAAGAAACTCAGCTTCCTCAGATAAAGTCAGCCTGTTTCTTTCAATAACCATCTTAGGTGTTGCCTCCCATAATTCTTCACAATCACCCAGATTAATAAAGCGAAAATCATTATTCAGATAAAATTTTAACGCTTCCTGAAAATTGCATGATGCAGGAAGGAAGTCATCGGCCAGATCACCTGCACCTTTGTGCTGATCAGAAAAAATTATAAATTTACTGTTGCCGATATCAAAAGGAATTATAATGCCTTTATCGGGTTTTAAATCCTCGGTATCCTTTAGTAGCTGGGTAAGAGATGAAAAAACAACTTTTTTCCTTGGAGAGGAAGAAACGCTGATGGCAAACTTTGTAATTGGCTTTTGAAAGATTTTTTGTAGAACTTTACGTAGCACCAGGTTTCATAATTAGAGAACAATATCCGAAAAATTACGATAAGTATATGAACACTGCTGATTAAGATATTAAACCGGCTATCGCAAAAAGAGTGCGTTGTAGATGGTAATACCAAATGAATTTATTATTTTAACATGCATTTCTTCAATGCACAATTATAAAATATCAACATGGAGCCATCTGACACTGCCATCGGTAATAAATTAAAATGGAGGTTCTGGATATTTTTAAGCATAGCGGTGTTATTTGTTTTTTTCATGAAACATTATTTGGCTCCGTTGCAATCAGGTGAAATAGTACAATACGAAATGGCCAAAACTCCCGATACAGCGGCCTCGCTTATTCGCCTCTGGACACAAAATGGCAAAATGGATAAGGTGTTAAAAAGCATTTATATTGATTACATTTTTATCGTGATTTACTGTCTTGCCATCAGCACCGCATGCCGGTTTATATCTTCCCTCACAAAAAACAGTATATTAAGAAAAGCAGGTATCTTTTTTTCGTATTTTATTTTTGCAGCCGGCTTGTTTGATGTAATAGAGAACATTGCCATGTTAAAAAGCCTAGAGCAGGCTGTTACAAATTACAATGTAAACCTGGCCTACAAAATGGCCATCAGCAAATTTTCCATTATACTAATAACCATTTTTTTTATTGCCGTATGCTTTATGTTCTGGCTGATGAGTATTATACCCAGGAAAAAAACAAGTTGGAAACGAGTGTGAAGTTCTTTTTCTGAAGTGTTAGCCTTAATACAAGCCAGTGTTATCTTTAAGTTACAGTTTTACTATCTGCCGTTAAGATAATTTCAATTACAACCTTTTAGCAAGCCTTTACATCAGAAACTGTATTTTCTTAACAGTAAGATTGAACCAAAAGGCTGATTTTATTATTAATATTGTTTAATAATACTAATCAATGAAAACATACAAGATTGCTATAGGAATTGCCTCAACATTAGCCATTGGATTTTTGGTTTACCAGATCAGGAAAACAAATTGTGAAAAAAAGCTGGTAAACATTTCAGATGCAGGATATGAAACAGCCTTTGATATATTATACCCTCAAAAAACTAAATGGTATAAAAGAAACTAAGCCGGATGCCTAATAGTATAATCATACTTTATATAATAACAATTTTTTTAACAGTCATCATAGTATGGTTTTTACACCGTGTTTTCACTGGCAGCAAAATTACTTCCATCAACGAAAGGCTGCAGGAACAAGTAAAGGCTTTTTATATTTTACAGCAGGATCATAAAAACCTTCAATCAGAAAAAGAATCGCTGATTGAACAATGCGCTAAAGCTGAAAGCCAGTTAAGTTTTCTTCAGGATCAGTACAATCTTTCCAAACGTTATCAAAAAGAAAATGAAGTACTTCAATCGCAACATGCCATGTTCAAAGCTAAATACCAGGCGGCGGAAGAAAAACTGCTGCATCAAAAAAATGAAATAGAACAATTAGGCAACCATTTCAAGTTCGAGTTTAAAAATCTTGCACAAACCATCCTGGAAGAAAAAAGTGAAAAGTTTACACAGTTGAATGAAGAAAAGCTGAATGCTATCCTTACACCGCTTAAAACACAGCTTGGCGAGTTCAGACAAAAAGTAGAAGATACTTACGATAAAGAAAGCAAAGAACGCTTTTCTCTTGGTAAAGAAGTACAGCGACTGATAGAAGCAAGCCAGCAGGTAAGTGCTGAAGCCAATAACTTAACTACCGCTCTTAAAGGGAATAATAAAATTCAGGGTAACTGGGGAGAAATGATCCTGGAAAGCCTGCTTGAAAATAGCGGACTTAGTAAGGGCCGTGAATATTTTCTCCAGGAATTCATCAGAGACAATGCAGGAAATATTCTTAAGGACGAAAATGGCAAAGGCTTACAGCCGGATGTAACTATATTATATCCTGACCAGCGTAAAGTGATCATAGATTCAAAAGTATCCCTGCTTGCATGGGAACAATATATTGTTAGTATTGAAAGCGATTCACAGAAGAAGTGGATATCAGAACATGCCCGGTCTATCCGTACCCATATTGATGGATTAAGCAGGAAAAATTATCCTAAATATGCACTGGCGCTGGATTATGTATTACTTTTTATACCCATTGAGCCGGCATTTTTGGAAGCGGTTAAAACTGACCTGCTATTGTGGAAATACGCTTATGATAAAAAGATACTGTTGGTGAGTCCTACCAATTTATTTTCAGTATTAAAGATAATTGCCGACTTGTGGAAAGTAGAACAGCAAAGCAAGCATGCCATAGAAATAGCCAATAAAGCAGGAAGTTTGTACGATAAGTTTTCCGGCTTTATGGATAACCTGGA
>CAXSIE010000034.1:15631-19889 GCA_964237295.1 uncultured Flavihumibacter sp.
GCACCAGGCTTATGACGCTGCTTTTAAACAACTTTCCACCGGTAAAGGAAATATTATTAACCGCGTGGAAGAGCTTAAAAAAATGGGAGCCAGCGCGCAGAAGCAATTGTCTGATAAGATGCTGGAAAATTCAGTAGAGGAGTGATTGTTGGTATTATCGAACCTATAAGGATTTCTATAACCAATAGAGTTAAGCCGGCTTTCACTCTGCGGTTAAAAAATACTCGAACTATTAGGCTACCGGATGAGGAACATTCAAGCCCAGCACGCTACTGGTATGGCTTCGTATTGCTTCGCAAAGTTTTTCATCCTGTGCAAGAGATTGCCCATAGGAAGGAACCATTTCTTTCAGCTTGCTTTGCCATTCCGGCGTATTTATTTTGTCCTTAAAACAAAGTTTCAATAAGTTGAGCATAATGGAAACAGCGGTAGAAGCTCCGGGTGAAGCACCTAGTAATGCGGCAATAGAACCATCGGAGGCGCTTACTATTTCTGTTCCAAATTCAAGTATACCTCCTTGTTCTTCATCTTTTTTAATCACCTGAACACGCTGTCCGGCCGTTTCCAGTGTCCAGTCTTCTATTTTAGCTGTAGGCACAAAATCTTTCAGCGCTTCCAGCCGGTCTTCGGGTGACTGGCGTACCTGGTCTATCAGGTATTTTGTCAGTGGGATATTGTGGAGACCTGCCGATACCATAGGAATGATATTATTCGCCCTGATAGACAAAGGCAGATCCAGGAATGAGCCGTTTTTGAGAAACTTGGTTGAAAAACCCGCGTAAGGGCCAAAGAGCAGCGCTTTTTTTTCATTAATGATCCTGGTGTCAAGATGGGGAACCGACATGGGTGGTGAACCAACTGCCGCTTTTCCATATACTTTAGCCTGGTGTTTCTCTATAATTTCAGCATTATTGCAAGTGAGCCATTGTCCGCTAACGGGAAATCCTCCAAACCCCTTGCTTTCAGGGATTCCTGACTTTTCAAGTAACGGGAATGCACCGCCACCGGCCCCTATAAAAACAAAACCGGTCAGCAGATTCCTGCTTTTTTTAGTAGACATATCCCTGACCTTTATTTCCCATTTCCCATCATCCTGCTGCGTAAGATCACGCACTTCATGATGAAAATGCAGTGTAATACCCGGCTGTTTTTTCAGGTAATTGAATATACACCGGGTGAGCGAACCAAAATTCACATCAGTTCCTATCTCCATCCTCGTAGCTGCCAGTTTTTCCGAAGCATCACGGCCTTCCATTACAAGCGGCATCCAGGCAGCAAGCTGGTCCTGATCTTCAGAGTATAGCATTCCTTTAAAGAGATGCGATCCGGTAAGGGCAGTAAACCGCTTGTGGAGGTATTGCACATTATCTTCACCCCATACAAAGCTCATATGGGGAATGCTCCGGATAAAAGTTTCCGGCAAAGTGATAAGCTGTTGCTGTATCAGGTAAGTCCAGAGCTGTCGCGATTCCTCAAAAGATTCTGCAATACTAACAGCTTTGGTAATATCTATTGATCCATCTTCCTTTTGTGGCGTATAGTTTAATTCGCAAAATGCAGAATGCCCGGTGCCGGCGTTGTTCCATGCGTCGGAACTTTCTGCGGCCGCCACATCAAGTCTTTCAAAAATTTCTATAGTTAAATCAGGTTGCAATTGTTTCAGTAAAATACCAAGAGTAGCGCTCATAATACCTGCACCTATCAGTACCACATCACAACTTTTAGAAAAACGATCGTTTTTTTCCATATGAATAATTTATGCAAAAATTATACTACTGCCTTTTCAAGTATAAATGTAGTATGAATTGCTATCAGCCGTCAGCTATCAGCTATTAGCAGCGTACAACATATACTGTGTTTCCTTTTGATAGAAGACAGTATTAATTTTATCTTATATATTTGCGTCCCGGTTAGATAATTCGGTCTGCTTTTACAGACCATACATCGGTTCATTATTAATAAGGTTGACATTTAACTATTCATTAACCGCGTAAAAAATACTTTTGCCACTCATACAACAATTCATGAAGAAACTATTTCTGCTTGTATTTATAACCGGATATACTGTTACTGCCTTTTCTCAAACCGATTCCCTATCTCTGAAGCCAGACAATGCTAAAAACGTAAAGAAAGACTGGAGCAAGGTTACGCTGGGCAATCGTTCTAACGATCACCTGATGATACAGCTTGGATATGATAACTGGGCGGGTAAACCGGATAGCATTAAAACCAAAGGCTTTGCCCATAGCGTTAATGTTTATTTCATGCTCGACTTTCCCTTTAAAACAGATCCCCGTTTTAGTGTGGGATTAGGGGTAGGTGTATCAGGAAGCAATACCTATTTTAATAAGACCATTGTTGAAGTAGCAGGTGCAGGTACTAAACTGGATTTTAATAGTGTTGCTGATACAAATTATTTCAAGAAATTCAAGTTGTCGAATGTATATGCTGAGGTCCCGGTTGAATTAAGGTTTACCCCTGATCCGGAGCATAACAGTAAAAGCTGGAAATTTGTATTGGGTGCAAAAGTAGGCACCATGTTCAATGTTCATACAAAAGGAAAAACACTGGAGAACAAATCCGGCAATACCATTAACGCATACATCCGCAAGGAAAATTCAAAGCGCTTTTTTAACAGCACCCGCCTTGCCGGTACCGCCAGGATCGGTTATGGAGTATTCAGTTTGTTTGGCGTTTACCAGATCAATAGCTTCCTGAAAGAAGGCGCCGGCCCTGATATTCATCCTTATACGATTGGGATCGGGCTTAGTGGATTGTAAACAAGTAGAAGGTTAGGGAATGGGATAAAAAACTTGGTTCACAGAATAAAGTAGATTTACCCCGGTATTATTTTTAAGACTATATCATAAACTTATATTGCTTCTCTTTACTTCCTGTATATGGTGGGTTTTTGACCTCATACGCCATACCCACTTTTTTCTTGCATCCCTTCCTTCAACCCGCTACCTTTGTGTTCAAAATTTAATAGTTGATAGAAAAAAAAAGTAATATCCAGCAGGAAGTCAGAGCTGTTTTAATAGGTGTAATACTAAAAGACCAGACAGACGAACAAATGAAGGAATACCTGGATGAATTAGCCTTCCTGGCAGAAACAGCCGGAGCTGTGGCAGTTAAAAGATTTACACAGAAGCTTACACATGCCGACAGTAAAACCTTTGTAGGCAAAGGAAAACTGGAAGAAATAAAAAATTACCTAACCGAAAGAAACATCGGACTGATCATTTTTGATGATGAACTTACGGGGTCCCAGATCAGCAATATAGAAAAGGTGCTGGAAACAACTACTATCGACCGTTCAGACCTGATACTCGACATTTTTGCAAGGCGTGCTAAAACCGCCCAGGCTAAAACGCAGGTGGAACTTGCCCAATATCAGTACCTGCTTCCCAGATTAAAAGGAATGTGGAAACACCTGGAACGTCAGGGTGGCGGTATCGGAACCAGGGGCCCGGGAGAAACAGAAATTGAAACAGACCGTCGTATTGTAAAGGATAAGATTTCGTTATTACGAAAGCGCCTTACAGAAATAGACAAACAATCTTTCACCCAACGAAAAGACCGGGGTGAATTTATACGTGTTGCTTTGGTAGGATATACCAATGTTGGTAAATCTACCATTATGAACCTGCTAAGCAAGAGCGATGTTTTTGCTGAAAACAAATTATTCGCCACCCTGGATACCACAACACGCAAGGTGGTTTTCGAAAGCACTCCTTTTCTTCTTAGCGATACGGTAGGTTTTATCCGCAAACTGCCCCACCATCTGGTAGAAAGTTTTAAGAGTACGCTGGATGAAGTACGGGAAGCAGACATCCTGATACATGTGGTAGATACTTCTCATCCGCAATATGAAGAGCAGCTGGGCGTTGTGAATAAAACACTCCAGGATATAAAGGCTTTTGACAAACCTGTTATCACCGTTTTTAATAAGATGGATCTGTATGAAAAAAACACTTTTGATACATGGCTCGAAGACGGAGTAAAGCAGGACCTGTTAAGAGAATTAAAAGAACGATGGGAAAGTGAAACGAATGGTAACTGTGTTTTTATTTCAGCTATTGAAAAAAGAAATATGGAAGAACTTAGAAATTGTATTCTAAGTAAGGTTAAAGAGTTGTACCAGATCCGGTATCCATATAAAGACGTTTACTTTCAATAGCGCTCATTATGTTCTTTTAAGTTCCTGATCAAAGATAAAGCAGTGAAAAAATATAGCTGGCATAAGGTAGCAGGAAGT
>CAXSIE010000034.1:19899-20568 GCA_964237295.1 uncultured Flavihumibacter sp.
GGAAGTGAACAGGAAATTCTTTTTAATACAAATAACATTGCCGAGGTACAGGTTAACGGAAAGATGATGTTGTTGGGTAAATACCTGGGTAATTTCTTTGCTTTTGCATATAAATGTCCACATGCAGGGGGTATGCTGCCTGATGGATGGATAGACGCTAAAGGAAATATTGTTTGTCCGGTGCATGGATATCGATTTAGCATTGAAAATGGCAGGAATGTTACCGGTGAAGGATATCAACTTAAATTCTGGCCGGTTGAAAACAGGCAGGATGGAATTTATGTTGGACTAGAAGAAGGGTTATTCAGCAGGTTCTAGGTAGTATTAATTGCTATCAGCGGTAAGTTATCAGGAATAAACACGGTACCGATTGATGTACCTGATTGGTGTATTACTGTTGCAGGATACCAAATAGCATTCAGGCTGTTTGTGGGATAATTTGGTCATAAAGCAACAAAAATTAAAAAAGGCTTTGTTGAAAAGGTAAATTCCTTATTTTTGCGCTCCCAAGAAAGGATACTCCTCCTTAGCTCAGTTGGTTAGAGCATCTGACTGTTAATCAGAGGGTCTCTGGTTCAAGTCCAGAAGGGGGAGCTTGATAATCAAGCAGTTGTGAGTTATTTCTCATGACTGCTTTTGTCCCAGCCCCCTAAATGACTGGACTAAAAT
>CAXSIE010000035.1:0-292 GCA_964237295.1 uncultured Flavihumibacter sp.
GAGCTTTCCCTGCTTCAGCCACTCGTAGACAGTAGGCTTGGATACCTGGAATAGCGCACAAACTTCCTTGGCTTTTAGGAGCCTCTTCTGCGGAGGGTTTTCCGCTAAAATTTGTTTTGAAGTAGAACCAGTTTTCTGTTCTACAACTTCTTCGATGATTGTCTTCAATTTGCGCCAGTATTCTGACGGCTCCATTGGAAATAACATTTGCACATTTTCCATACTTCACAATTTTAAGTAGTAAAATTAAGTGAAGTGGCGTCAGTGAACCTCATCATAATATGATGAGGTT
>CAXSIE010000035.1:322-1244 GCA_964237295.1 uncultured Flavihumibacter sp.
AAAAAAAAGCTTTGATTTTTTTTCAAGTGTTGGCAGTTGATGATCCAACTCTTGCATGTTTTGCAACAGTTTACTTTTTGCTAAGTTTTTGCCTGGTCTGCGTCTATGCAAGTATTCAATTTCGCTACCCTGAAAATCCGTTCTTAAATACTTAACCGGAGAATTATTATTCAATGCTAGTTTTTAAGGTTAATCAGGTTTACAACCACTTTTATCATCATGTCCTTTTCTTCCGGCTTGCTTTCCGCTATCATTAAGGTTAGCGCTACTAAAGCGTTATCAGCTATACGTTTTGAACCATTTGACCTGTACAGTATTTCATTCTTTTCCAGGAACCACACAAACAAGAAGGCTGCTATGCGTTTATTACCATCTGAAAAAGAATGGTTCTTAATAACAAAATAAAGCAGATTGGCGGCCTTTTCTTCCACACTAGGATAAAGATCCTGCCCACCAAAAGTCTGGTAAATAGCAGCCAGTGAGCCTTGAAAAGAATCATCCTTTTCGTTACCGAAAAGTGTGCTTCCGCCGAACTTATCCTTTAATCCCCTAATAGCGGCCATAGCAGCCGGATATGTGATTTGAAATATTGCTTGTGAAGTAGTGTCGTGAATCTGCAATACCTGGTGGTCGTATTGATCGAGCACATCCAATGCATAAGTATAATCGGTCACTATTCTCAGTAACCCGGTTGCCTCATCAGAATTTAATTCCTTATTCGCTATCACATTCCCTAATAGCTTTACGGTTTGTTTAAGTTCATCTAATTGGCGGGATTGTTCCTGAAAACGTTTCTTGTCAATTGCATAACCCTTTGTCAGGTAATTTTTTAGAATACTATTGGCCCAAATGCGAAACTGAGTTCCTTTTATAGAATTAACCCGGTAACCAATAGAAATGATCAAATCTAGGTTGTAATGCT
>CAXSIE010000035.1:1254-2263 GCA_964237295.1 uncultured Flavihumibacter sp.
GCGAACTGTTCGGAATTTCCGAACAGTTGCTTCCTTAAGTAGTTCTCCGGATTTAAAAATATGTTTTATATGTTCGCTAATATTGGCTTTACTTGACTCGAAAAGGTCAATGATTTGAGCTTGTGTTAACCAAACCGTATCCTGGTCAAGTCTAACCTCAACACCCGTTTGCCCATCCTGAACCTGATAAATCAAAATCTTTGTATTCTCCATAAATATCTCTTTTTAAGTGATAGTACATGATTCAACTACCGAGTATTCCTCGGTGGTTGGCCGAAAAGAATTTACGCCAACTTATCCTTTCAAATGTTCTTCTGCAAATACTTGTTTACATATTCATCTGCATCAAAAATCTCTTTGTTCTTGTCTTTCTCCAACCACTTCAGTACATCAGCTTTCTTAAATTTATACAACTTGCCAACTTTTAAAAAGGGGATTTCACCCTTATTGCAGGCTGCGTAGACCACAGCCGTTTCCACTTTCAGGAATTTGGCGACATCTTTTACATTCATTAACGCACCTTCATCATTAATACTGTTTTTTGGGTGGCTGCCTAGAAACTCCACCAGCATCATTTTAACCTTGTGTACTTCTTTTTCAATATCCTCCAGGCGATCTTCTATAGTTCTGTTTGATCCTGCTTTCATAAAATGGTATTTGAAATATTTTTAAATAGAAAGCTTGTGTGCCGCTGTTACCTTATTTCTGTCAGGCACCTTGCTGTAAAGCTGAGTTGTCTTTACATGCTTATGGTTAAGCATTTTGCTGATAATATAAATGTCTTCACCCTTTGCCACCAGTTGTGTAGCATATGTATGACGGAAACAGTGAAACGTTATCTTCTTTCTAATGCCGGCCATCTGGCACCAGGTCCTTAATTTATCCCGGGTTCTTGAATAGTTTAAATCAGGAAATACCAGATCATTATGACCTTTCCTTTTTCCAAGCAGGTCAACTGCCTGTTGACTGATAAAATGTTTGACCGGACGTTTTGGTTTGGGATCAATGA
>CAXSIE010000035.1:2273-5209 GCA_964237295.1 uncultured Flavihumibacter sp.
GATGCAAGATCATTCGAATACTCCAACTCATTCCATCTTAAAGACTTTATCGCTCCAAAACGAAGGCCGGTTAAAATTGCAAACATGGAAGCGCGATAAACCGTATCATCATCAATTGTATGCAGCTTTAATTTTTCAATCTCTTCACCAGTTAAGTACTGCCTGGCTACTTCCACATTTTTGATACGTTCAACTTTTAACGTTGGATTGCTGATGAGATAATTTTGAATAAAAGCTTTCTCCACTACATTACAGAACTTGTCGTAATAGGAAGCTGCTGTATTCTTGTCAAGGCTCAATGTTTTGGAACGCAGTGAATGGGTGGTCAGCAAATATTCTTTGAACCGTTCCAGGAAAAATTCATCAATAGCACGGAACTTTACATGATCACCTGCAAAACGCTGCAGGAATTTGAGGGCACTTTTGTAATGCTCTACGTTTTTATCTGATCTTGCTTTGTTGTGCACGTAGTCCTTTGCAAAAAGTGAAAAGTCGCCTTCCAGTACATCTTTATTGTACAAGTTGTTTTCATCCAGCATCAATGACTTCATTTGCTTTAGAAATATCTTCTCAGCAATTTCCCTGTTCAGTTCATTCTGCTTCTTTTCAGAAGCCGTCTTTGGATCAGGCTGAATATATAATTTCAGAAACTCCCGGCGTGTATGAATTTTCTTTTGGGGGTTCCAGACAGGTGGATAGTAATCAATATATAAACTGAGCTTCCCATCAGACAACTTCTTTTCCCTTACTTTGCCTCTCATAAGTTTCCATATTTAGAAGTCAGATAATTGATAACAGCATCTTTTTTGAACAGCAAACGTTTCCCGATTTTTACCCTGGGAAATGCAGGATCTTTTATTAACCGGAATATCGTTCGTTCACTTAACCCAGTTACAGCTGAAAGGCCGCCTATTCCCACCATTTCTGCTGAACCATTTACTAAAGCGCCACCGGTCTGTTGTCTGCCCTCTGCTAATTGACGCTCTGTATCAGCCTGCGACTCTCCTATACGAGCATCCTTCTGCCTCTTCTTGTAATTGGATTTGGCACATTGATCTGAGCAAAACTTTGTCACAGTTGTTTTTGCTATGAATACCCTATTACAATGTTGACATACCTTATTTATGCGAATGTTACTACTCATAAATTATTTACTTGAATGCCAAGAAGTGTACGTAGCTGTCTTAAACTGACATGTGCTGACTCTTACTGCCATAATTTCTCTTTTCTCCAGCATAATATGTACCGCTCCCTAAACTCAAGGAAGATACAAACAATAATGATAGAAAAATAAAAATGGAGTTAAATGATGGCATATGCCTGTAAATCAATACAGGTGTACACTACACAAGATTAAGCTAAGTAAGATGGTGTTAACCGGAGTTGCAACGCTACTTCCCGATACAGAACTTGCTAAAAATATAATCCAATTGATCCTCATTAGTAATCTCACCGGTAATCTCTCCCAAAAAATGCAGGCAGCGGCGGATGTCGAGAGCAACCAGGTCGCTGGGAATGTTTTTGTCGAGAGCTGATATAATATCCTTTAATGACAGATCCATTTCTTTCAATGCCTGATAATGCCGGGCGTTAGTAATGATAATATCTTCGGTTTGAACCCTGCCTTGTAATACCATTTCCACCAGGCGATCTTTTAAAGCTTCAATGTGCTGATTGATTTTGGCTGATATTAGAATAATACCAGGGGTATTATTAAACTCATGCTCATTAACTAAATCCGCTTTATTGCCTACGAGTAAAATTTTTCTGCCATCCTGCTCCAGCTTTAAAGCAATAGATGCCAACTCATCCTTTGCCATTGTATTGATATCAAATAAATACAAAACAATATCAGACTGTTCTATTTTCTCTAAACTTTTTTCTATTCCCATACTTTCAATAGTACTGTTGGCATGATCACGAATACCGGCAGTGTCAACCAGCCGAAATAAAATGCCGCCTATGTTAATCACTTCTTCGATGGTATCCCTGGTAGTGCCGGCAATCTCACTTACAATGGCCCTGTTCTCATTAAGCAACGTGTTTAATAAAGTGGACTTACCTGCGTTAGGCTTGCCAACAATAGCTACCTGAACACCATTCTTTATAACATTTCCCAATTTAAAAGATGATAAAAGATCAGCAATTGTTTTATCAGCACTCACTATTAAATTATACAACTGGGAACGGTCTGCAAATTCAACATCTTCCTGGCTAAAATCCAATTCCAGCTCAATAAGGGCAGAAAATTTTATCAGTTGTTCACGGAGCTCTTTCAGCACTTGTGAAAAACCCCCACGAATATTTTGTAAAGCACTTTTGTGTGATGCATCTGTATTGCTTGATATAAGGTCAGCCACTGCTTCAGCCTGGGTAAGATCCAATTTTCCATAAAGAAAAGCGCGTTGCGTGAACTCTCCCGGCGTCGCGATCCGCGCACCTTTATTAAGACATGCTTCAATAACTTGTTTGTGTATATAAGGAGACCCATGACACGATATCTCCACTACATCTTCACCGGTATATGATCTCGGCTTTTTAAAGAGAGATACCACTACTTCGTCAATTACATTATTATCTTCTTTTAATAAACCGAAATGCATGGTATGGGATGGTTGTTGAAGAAGATTTTTAGATGTAAACAAACATGCTGCAATCTCAAACGCGCTGGTGCCACTCAGCCGTATAACGCCTATTGCGCCAATTCCGGGCGGCGTGGCCAATGCAACAATCGTATCATCCCACCCTAAGATCTTACTCATCTTACTTTAAACTTTCATCAAAAATAAATTAATTATAAGTCTGGCTAAAGGGCACCGCTCAGCATTATAATAAAAAAATCCCCTCCGAAGTGGAGGGGATGCATTAATACAATCTAAAAATTTATTCAGCTTCTAACTTAAAAGTAATAGGTTGTTTTTTGTAAGATTTAACTT
>CAXSIE010000035.1:5219-18126 GCA_964237295.1 uncultured Flavihumibacter sp.
TTACGACCGTTTTGCACAGCCGGCTCCCATTTACCACTCTTTTTAATAACGCGGATCGCTTCATCTCTTAGTCCTCCATTGGTTGGACCACTAACAGCTTCCACATCACTGACGTTACCATCCTTATCAACAATAAACTGAACAACCACTGTTCCCTGTATTTCGTTCTCCTGGGCTTCCTGAGGATAACGGAAAGTTTTATTCAGGTAACGCATCCAGGCACTTGAACCACCCGGATAACTTGATTCTATTTCTACTTTGGTAAAAATCTCATCATAATTCGTAAGGTCTTTTTTTGGAGCTTCAATTACACCTTTACCCGCATCAGCTACAGGAGGGGCAACAATACCTTCATCTTTAATACCTTCCTGGTTGATTGCTCCAATTTTTGTGTCTTCCAATTTTTCAACTTCAGGTGGTTTTTCATCTTCCTTTACTTCTTCATCCTTAACAATTTTAGGAGGCGTAAATTTAGTGATTTCAACCTTAGGAGGTTCCGGCTTTGGAGGAGGCGGGGGTGGTGGTGGTTCTTCTTTCTTTTCTTCCTGTTTAATTTCCTGTAACTCTACGTCCTGAACCACAACATCATTTGTAGAACTTTCAGAAATTTTATTAGCAAGCAGGTATCCTCCAATAAGCAAGAACAGAATAATAACAGTGACAATCAATGCCCTTGTCATTCGCTTATTATAGGTTTTGCGTAACTCATAAGCGCCATACTCCTTATTTCGGCCCTCGAAAATTATATCGAGGATATCGGCGCTTAGTATTTTATTAATTTCCATTGTTATGACTTTTTATTAAGATTCTCATTGTTTCAAATTCCACATAAAGCCTTAAATTATTTTCCTCCTCCTTCTGTTGCCGCGATCAATTTATTCTCCACATCGAATATATCCACCATTGCGTAACGTTTTACATCATTTATGGTCATCTCATCCAAAGCATCCACTGCGTTCTTATAAGTTGATTCTGGATCAGGTTTAATAACTACCATGAAATCGGCAGGGGGTGTTGATTTCTTTTTATTAATAATGACATCTCTGACTTCTTTAAAAGAAGCGCTCTTAAAATTAGAACCATCAGGTGCCAGTTCTCCTTCGTAATAATAAACTCGGTCATTTTTACCTAACAAAAGCGTTAATGCTCCGGAAGCTTTTAACTTGTTTTGCTCCTCCGGCTTATCCGTATCTTGTGGAAGATACAACCTCATTGCCGTTGGCTGACTCATAGTTGTTGTGAATATAAAGAAAGTTATTAATAAAAAGCCTAAGTCAACCATTGGTGTAAGGTCAACCCTGGTTGACTGCTTTTTACTTTTTTTTACGCCGGGGCCTTTTTTATGTCCACCACCCCCGCCAGTATTAATTTCTGCCATGATTATATATTTTAGTTATAGAACGATACGCTTTAAAACTTTACTATTCTGCTGCATCAGCTGCTGCACCTTTCATCTGATTCTTTCTGAATAACTCCGTACCTGGCGGAACATTTTCCGGGTTTGTGATCATCTGAAATTTCATTTCCTTAACGTTTTTGAAAGCTCTGATAACACCCTGAAAAGACGGATACTTGGAAGCATTATCACCTTTAACCAACCAGTTCACTTTAGTTCCCTGGAATGCTGTCTGGGCGGCCCTCATCCAATCTATCAGCTGGTTGTTGAGCGTATCTAACACAGGTATACCTTCCTGTTTAAGATTTTTAACCTGGTCTGAATTCAAATCCAAATATGATTTCAATTTGTTGAATGGAACACCAACATACGAAGCAGAACGCTTGAAAGAATTCATTTCAGCAGGACTTAAATTAAGGCTTTTACTCTTACTTACTTCCTCCATGATTGTTTGTTTTTCCTTGGTATTTTCGTCTGATACTGAAAAATAAACCTTGCCTTCTTTGTCAATAGTAATTAAAACAGCGTCTGTTTGAGGAGCAACTTTGTTAGACACTGAATTAGGAGTAACCACTGCTAATGCTTCAGAAGGCTTAAACTTAGTAGTTAAAATGAAAAAAGACAACAACAGAAAGGCAACATCACACATCGCGGTCATGTCTACACTAGTACTCTTCCGCGGTAATTTAGCTCTTGGCATATTTTAATATTTCGATTTGTAACTAAGATTCAGCGATTTTAAAAATCCATAAACTAAAAAGTTAAAGAATTTTATTTGTATAGAGAGGCAAAGCTCTGTGTTAAAGTAAAACCGCTTTCATCAATACCGTAAGTGATAGCATCAATTCTTGTAGTAAAAACATTATACATAATGATTGCTACCGCTGATGTACCGATTCCCAGGGCTGTATTATACAATGCTTCTGATATACCTCTTGAAAGTTCCCTTGCAGCATCACCACCACCTTCTTCACCTAATGCAGAGAACGAAGTAATCATACCGATAACCGTACCTAACAGACCCAGCAAGGTTGATACAGAAGCGAGCGTTGAAAGGAATACAAGATTTTTTTCAAGCATCGGAAGTTCCAGTGCCGTGGCTTCTTCCACTTCTTTTTGAATGGAGGATACTTTCTGTTCAGGATCCAGTTCTGTATCAGTAACCATTTCTTTGTACTTACGCAAACCTGCTTTCATTACATTTCCAACAGAACCTTTTTGACGATCGCATTCTGCCAGAGCAGCATCTACATTTTTGTTGGCAAGATGATACTGAACCTTACGGATGAACTCAGCAATATTCCCTTTACCTGTTGCTTTACTGATAGTCATCAAACGTTCAACAGTAAATGTCAATACGATTAAAAAACAGCCGAGCAATATAGGCACAATTACACCGCCTTCATACATTCTGGCTAAACCGGATTTAGGTCCCTGATGTCTTGGGAAAAATCCGCTATTGGAAACAGGGTTAGTGAAGTTGCTGGGATTTCCCAGACCGAAACGCCACAGAATAAATCCCAGAAGTATGCATCCAATAGGAGCAATCCAAGCGATCACATTACTGGATCTCTTTGGTTGGACAGAAGTAGCACCAGTAGTCTTAACATTCGCAATTGGTTTTGTGTCAGCCATGATGTTTTTTTTTAGTTTTTAAACAATTTAAAATTAATAGTGTAGATGTTTTGCTCATACAATTCTAAGCAAAAAAAAATTTAAAAGATCAAATGGATAAAAATTAATTTTTATTAATCCGTGAATATTGTGCTTTTAAGTAAAAATTTATGAATTACGCAATTACCATTCCATACATTAAAACTGATCAGTCTGGCTGTTAAGTTAAAATATTTTTTCACTATTTCAACATACTTACAAATTATATTTTTAGTTGTTTTATTGCTATGCTTGCTGCGGTAGTGTAATGTTTAATATTTTCAAGAAATAAATCTGTTATAATGCTCTATGTTGTTGATAAAAAATCACTCCTTATTTTAATAGTAACGTTACTGTTTGTTACCGTTTCATTATCTCAATCCAGAAGACCCATCCCACCCCGTGATTCTGTTACAGCTTCGAATGCTGCTGTATCACTGCCTCCCGGAATGTTTAGCCAGAGCAGGTCTGGCCCCAGGCCTTACAAAGATGTTATTACTAGTAAAGCGATCAGCAGCCAGGGATTGTTCAAGGTACATAAAGTAGATGAAAAGTGGTACCTGGAAATTGGCGATACTACCCTGGGCAGGGATATCCTGGTAGTAAACAGGTTATCAAAAGCAGCAGCCGGTATGAGGAATCAGTTCTTTGGCTATGCCGGTGACCAGATCGGTAATAATGTTATCAGGTTTGAAAAGGGGCCGAATAACCGGCTCTTTCTAAAAAAAATGTCTTTTGATGAAGTGTCCAGGGATTCTTCTCAATCAATGTACAAGGCGGTATTAAACTCCAATATCCAGCCTATAATTGCTGCATTTGATATTAATGCTTATACCAGAGACAGTACCGGGTCAGTTATTGAAATCACCAATTTTCTTAACACAGATAATGACGTGTTGAATTTTGGTCCCAACTTTAAAAGTGCTTTTCAGGTAGGAAGCCTTCAATCCGATAAATCTTATACTTTAAGTGTAAAAACATATCCGCTTAATATAGAAATTAAAACGATTAAAACTTATACCAAGAGTGGTGGCGGCCTTGGAGGGTCATCATTCGGCTATACCAACGCAGGACAGGTAATGACCATGGAAATAAACAGTTCTATGCTTTTATTACCTGTTACGCCTATGCGGGGAAGAAACTATGATAGCCGTATCGGTTATTTCACCCGGAATTATGTTGATTTTGATGCCAATCCTCAAGGGGTAAAGCAAATCCAGATGATCACAAGGTGGCGTCTTGAGCCCAAGCCCGGCGATTTGGAAAAATACATGCGTGGGGAATTGGTAGAACCGAAAAAACCAATTATTTATTATATCGATCCTGCAACACCCAAAAAGTGGGTTCCTTATCTGATTCAAGGTATAAACGACTGGCAGGCCGCTTTTGAAAAAGCCGGCTTTAAAAATGCTATTCAGGGCAGAGAGGCTCCAAGCGCACAGGAAGACAGTACCTGGAGCCTGGAAGATGCCAGGTATTCAGCTATTGTATATAAACCCTCGAACATAGAAAATGCAAGCGGCCCCAGTGTAAACGATCCTAGAAGCGGTGAGATCCTTGAAAGTCATATCAACTGGTACCACAATATAATGAACCTCCTGCGTAACTGGTATTTTATTCAAACAGCAGCTGTAGATCCCCGCGCTCGTAAAATCCAGTTTGATGATTCATTGATGGGCCAGCTTATCCGGTTTGTTTCTTCCCATGAAGTAGGACATACTTTAGGCCTTCTTCATAATTACGGATCCAGTTCCACAGTTCCTGTAGAAAAGCTCAGGGATAAGGCATGGGTGGAAGCTAACGGCCATACACCCTCTGTGATGGATTATGCACGCTTTAATTATGTGGCTCAACCGGAAGATAAAATAGGACCTTCCGGATTATATCCGCGTATTGGTGATTATGATAAATGGGCAATCGAATGGGGTTACAGGATTTTACCTAACCTGAAATCAGCCGATGATGAACTGGCGGCTTTAAATAAAATGACGATTGAAAGACTGAAAAATAAACGCCTGTGGTTTGGTACGGAATTAAACCCTGATGATCCGCGTTCTCAAAGTGAAGACCTTGGAGATAATGCTATGCTGGCAAGCGGCTACGGTATCAAAAACCTTCAGCGGATCATTCCTAACCTTATAGCCTGGACAAAAACAGACAACGAAGACTATAAAAACCTCACTGAATTGTACAACGGCATTGTAGATCAATATGGAACATACATGAGCCATGTGGCCAAAAATGTTGCGGGCATTTATGAAACTCCTAAAACAGCCGAGCAGGAAGGCGGCATCTATGAATTTGTTCCAAAATTAAAACAGAAAGACGCCGTGGCTTTTTTGAACAAGCAATTATTCTCTACCCCTGCATGGCTGATCAATGAGGATATTAATACCCGTATCGGCAACAATTCCATTACTACGATTGCCATCCGGCAGGATGCGGTACTAGGCAGGCTTATCAGCAGCGCTACCTTTGCCAAATTGATTCGCGCTGAGGCTGAATCAGGTAGTAAAGCTTATTCAATGATTGAAATGATGGAGGACCTTCAACATGGTATATGGAGTGAACTATATAATAATTCCCCTATTGATGTTTATCGTCGTAACCTGCAGAAAAGTTATCTTGACAGGGTAGGCTCCCTTGTTTCACAGAATTTTTCAAGATCAGGATTAGTGATTTTTAATTTCGGCCCAACCATAGATATTAATAAATCAGATATTATTTCTATTCTTAAAGGGAACCTGCGTTCCTTAAAAACCGATATTATCAAAGCCATGCCTTCTAAAAAAGATAAAATGACCCAGTATCATTTACAGGATATCATTGAAAGAATTACGAAAATACTTGATCCGAAATAATCGGGCCATCAGCTATCACAAGGAAAAACTAACTGTTACCGACACATGCAGACTAACATCTATCAAATTAAGGTGCATATATTATTTGCAGTTCACAGTTCGAAGTGCTTCCTTCTGATTGCCGGTAGCCAACAGCTTCGCTTTTCATTAGCTTACTCATACCGCAACGCTTCAATAGGATTGAGTCTCGAAGCTTTAATCGCAGGATAGATCCCAGCCAGCAATCCCACCAGCGAACAAATCAGTATGCCAAAGCCAACCCAAAGCCATGGCACAACAAAGCCAGTATGCATGAGCAGGCTGACACTATTTCCCAGTAAAATACCTGCAACTATTCCAAAAGCTGCCCCCAGTAAGCTAATTATAATTGATTCAAATAAAAACTGCTGACGAACGCTGATTTGTTTACCACCAATTGCTTTGATCAAACCTATTTCTTTGGTTCGCTCTGTTACAGCAACCAGCATTATATTCATCAGGGCAATGGCAGCGCCCATTAATGTAATGAATCCTATTACAACGGCAGCCCCTGTTAACCAACTAAGCTGCTTTAATAACAATTCCACAAAACTGTCGCTTTTATCAATAATGAAATTATCTTCTTCCATGGTTCCCACTTTTCTTATCGACCTGAAAACACCTTCTCCTTCTCCGATAGCCGTTTCGAGTAAGTTAACATCGGGAACTTTAATTCCGATAGAAAAAGAAGCATTTGAATTACTGTTAAAAAAACGTCTTACCGTATTATAAGAGGTGATTACAAGATTATCACGGCTTCTGCCTAAAGTAGAACCTTTAGCTTCCAACACACCTATAACCCTGAATAGTATATTATTTATCCGCACAACCTGGTCCACAATATTCTTTGAGTTGGAGCTGAATAGTTTTACAGCTACGTCCTTGCCTAAAAGACAAACATTTCTTCCAGTTTGAACATCCAGTGAATTCAGGCTTCTGCCGTCTTCAATATTGTAAGCATTAAGGTCCAGATAATGTTCATCACCTCCGGTTATATATACCGTTGGATTCGTTTTTTTCCCGTTGGCAGATACAATGGCATTATTGGTTCCGCCGATTGAAATGCTTACGAGTGAAGGAAAGTTGAAGTCTGATTTAAAACTTTCAGCTTCATATTTGGAGATTGGTTTATCGGCATTGGATTTTTTTTGCTTTCTCTTACCTTTAAATTGTCTTTGTACGCCGCTATTAAAACGAACCTGCCATGCCGGCTTGTAGCGAAGGCTGAAACCGTTGGCACCCATAGCCGAAAAACTTTCTGTAAATTTTTGGGTCATTGCCTCAATGGCTGTCCTGATGCCTATTAAAGCGGCAATACCCAGTGCAATTATGGCAACCGTAAGTCCTGTACGGAGCTTATTACTTCGGATGGTTCTGTAAGACAAGGAAAAGGTATCGATAAGTTTCATGGCAATGATTAATGATTAATGATTAATGATTAATGATTAACGGACAGTTGCTAACTGAATTAGTGCCCATGAAGTTAGTCAATAATTTATCTAACGCATAAAGAACCTATCCGTTGATCATTAACCATTACCCATTAAAAATAAAGTTTATCAAACAACCATTGAGGAAAAACACCAAGGAAAATAATTGCTGCCGCAATAACGATCAGTCCTCCTTTAAAGGAAGATGTTACTGACAGCGCATCCTGATCGTTACCTTCTTTAAAGTACATGGCTTGTATAACACGGAAATAATAATATACGCTTACAGCGGCGCAAAGTACTGCAAATATCACCAGCCATAAGTAAGAACCACTCTTAACTGCTGAAGCCAGCATATAAAATTTAGCGGTAAAGCCAGCCGTTAATGGAATACCAGCCAGTGAAAGTAAAAAAATCGTGTTGGTAGCTGCCAGTAAGGGCTGGTGTTTGCCAAGGCCGTTAAAACCCTCAAAAGAATAATCCTTCATCCTCATCAGTATAGCGAATATACCTATTGTTGCAAGGCTGTAAGCCGCGCTGTATAACAAAATCCCTTCTTTAGCCAGGTCATTAAAACTGAACAAGGCAAAGAACATAAATCCGGCCTGGGCAATACTTGAATAAGCCAGCATCCTCTTTACACTTTGCTGAAACACTGCTGTTATATTTCCCACAAACAGCGTAGCAGCAGTAACAATTGCAACCAGCAAATGCCATCTTTCAGGTAACAACCCATAACTTCCATCAAACAACCGGAGAAAGGCAATAAATGCCGCTACCTTAACTATGGTAGCCATGAACGATGTGAACACAGTAGGGGCGCCATCATATACATCAGGCGTCCAGAAATGAAAAGGAGCAGCCGATACTTTGAATGACATTGAAATAAATAACAACAATAATCCTGCGATCAGTAAAGGATTTAAACCGGCGCTTAAGGCTACGGACATTCCTTCTATGGCAAATGTTCCCCTTGCCCCATAAATTAATGCGATACCCATAAGCATTATACCGGTAGAAAAGGCTCCCATAAGAAAGTACTTCAGGGAAGCTTCGTTGCTTTTAAGATTCTTTTTATCACTTCCGGTAAGAATGTAAAGTGGTATGGAAATAATTTCGATCCCAAGAAAAAGCATCAAAAGCGTACTAAAAGAAGAGGCAACACTAACACCGCAGAGAACAAAAAATATAAGGGCAAAATAATCTGATACATTTAATCCGACATTTTCAAAATCACGGCCCGAGAGAAGAAAGTATAATAAAGTGCAGGCAAATATTATAGAATTAAAAACAAGTGTGAAGCTGTTAAAAGCAAGCATGTGATGCGTGTTGAACGTTATGAGCTTTACGCCATATAATTCACTCACGTTTACAACTAATAACAAGATCAACCCGGCAATAGCCAGGAAACGAACAGTTGAATTATTTTTAAAAAAAATTCCGCTGAACATCATTACCACTCCCCAAACACCTGATACTATAATTGCATTCATAATATACTTTACTGCTAAGATCAATTAATCTTTGTGAACAGGTTCAATATCTTAAATTCATCCTGCTTAAAATTGCATCTGCTACATCATTGGTAACGGATAACATGGGTTTTGGAAAAACACCCCCGGCAAATATCAATACAATAATTATCAACAAAGCTACTTTTACGTTGGGCGATATATCGGTAGCTGCTGCAGTTAAGGTATTGGTATTGCCATAGAAAACCTTTTGAATCATATTCAAAGTGTATACAGCAGCTAAAATGATACTAAGTCCTGAAATAGCTGTAAACATCACATTGTATTTAGTGGCGGTTGATGATAATATACCATTGAACATCATGAATTCGCCTACAAACCCGTTGGTTAATGGCAAGGCAATGTTAGCAAGCGCCACTACTACCAGCAATATTGCCAATCCGGGAGCCTTTTGTGCCAAACCACCTAATTCAGACATTTTACGGGTGTGGAACTTTTGTTCGATGGCATTTACCACGATCCACATACCGATGATATTAATGCCATGATTAAACATCTGGATCATTACTCCCTGCATGCCGCTTTTAGTTGTGGCAAACACTGCGGCGCACATCAAACCCATGTGAGCAATGGAAGAATAGGCCACCAGCCGTTTCAGGTCATCCTGTTGCATGGCTATCAGGGAAGCATAGATCATTCCTATCACTGCTAGCAACGTTACCGTATCACCCCATGCCCAGGCGCCCATTGGCACCACAGGCATCACCCAACGTATCAGCCCGAAAATTCCCATCTTAACCATAATACCGCTAAGCACCATGGTAACTGCGGTTGGTGACTGTTCGTATGTATCGGGCTGCCAGGTATGAAATGGAAATACCGGCATCTTGATAGCAAATGCAATGAAGAATAACCAGAACAACCACGCCTCAGTGCTGTTAGGAAGTTTTAAAGCATAAAACGATTCTATGGCAAAAGATTGATTAGCCTGGAAATAAAGAAAAATAATAGCAACCAGCATTAACAGGGAACCAACAAAAGTGTAAATAAAAAATTTAAAAGTTACCGCTATACGCCTTTCTCCGCCCCAGATAGAACAAAGAAAATAAACAGGTACCAGCGCAAGCTCCCAGAAAAAATAGAACAACAGTGCATCCTTGGCAAGGAATACTCCCATTAAACCCGCCTGTGATAATAGCATCAGGGCATAAAAACGACCGGCATTTTTATAAATATTTTTATACGTAGCAATAAAAATCAAAGGAAAAGAAATTGCCGTCAGCAGGCAAACTATTTGTCCCATGCCATCCAGCTCTACCCGAAAGCGGCTTCCCAATGCAGGCATCCAGTCCACATTATAAACAAGGCCTGATGCATTACGCAACATGGATAAACCTGCCAGTGAAATGATAAGTGTGACTATAGAGGCTATCAGCGATGCATTCTTTGCTCCGTTATCACTTTTTACAGCAAACAAGGCAAGTCCGCTCAATAAAGGAATAAATATCAGTAAAACAGGTATCATATTTTGCTTATGGTTCTAAATGTTAATCTTGAAGACAGGTTACATTAATAGTCGTATTGCTGCCGGTTGACCATGAATTATGTTTTGAATTGCATCCGGCTATTGACAGATCACACTATTATCTTTCTTCCTGGTGCCTGATAGCTTAAGGCTGAGCGCAAATAATGTATCCTTTACTTCTTTAAGAAAAACTCCACTACAAAAAACACCAGGATACCACACACCATCAGCAAAACATAATTTCCTACCTGACCACTTTGGATTAAGCGGATCTGCCGGCTTCCATATTGAATACTCTTGCCTACGCCGTTCACTATCCCATCCACCACATACCTTTCTACAAGACCAAAGAATGCCCCTATTGCCCTGATCGGTTTAACAATTACAGTATCATAAATCTCATCAACATACCATTTGTTTTCAAGAATCTTTCCAAAGCCGCCTGCATCCTGTATAGCCGGCTTTTTACTGAATCTTGTATAACCCCATACAACGCCTATCACGGCTATAACAACTGAAATTGCCAGCAGCATCCACTCAGTATTGTGATCTAACGGATGATCTGGTTTTATTCTGGCGGATCCTGCGAATATGGGTGCCAGAAACGCTCCTAGAGAATGGCCTTCTTTCATGAAGAGCTCGGGTATACCTACCAGGCCGCCAATTACGGATAACAAGGCAAGCACTATCAATGGGAAAGTAATAGCAGCCGGACTCTCATGCAGGTGATGTTCCTGCTCCTGCGTTCCACGGAACGGCCCATGGAATGTCATTGCATATAACCTGAACATATAAAAGGCCGTCATTAATGCACCGGCAACACCCACATAAAAATATAAAGGATTCACTTCATAGGAAGCTACCAGAATTTCATCTTTGGAAAAGAACCCGGAGAACGGCGGAATACCGGAAATTGCAAGACATGCCAGTAAAAATGTTATATGGGTTACCGGCATATATTTTTTTAACCCACCCATGAAGCGGATATCCTGTTCGCTGTGCATGGCATGTATAACCGAACCGGCGCCAAGGAAAAGACAGGCTTTAAAAAATGCATGCGTCATTACATGAAACACAGCACCGGTATATGCACCCACACCAAGGCCAAGGAACATATATCCCAACTGGCTTACTGTGGAATAGGCCAGCACCTTCTTGATATCATTCTGTTTAAGGGCGATGGTAGCAGCAAGAATTGCAGTAGCTAATCCAACGATTGCAATCACCGATTGTGTGGCCGGGGCCATCGTGTATAAAAGATTGCTTCTTGCAATCATATAGATACCGGCTGTTACCATGGTTGCCGCATGTATCAAAGCAGATACAGGGGTAGGGCCTGCCATCGCGTCGGGAAGCCAGGTGTACAATGGTATCTGCGCGCTTTTTCCTGTTGCGCCTACAAACAATAACATTGTAATTACAGTAAGGTCAGTTCTGGAAAGCTTACCTGCTTTTACAAAAACCTCCTGATAAGTAAGGCTACCGGTTTTGGAAATAAGCCAGAACAACGCTATCAGGAAAGCAAGGTCACCGATGCGGTTCATGATGAATGCTTTACTGGCTGCATTGTTATAATCATTGTTCTTAAACCAGAAACCGATAAGTAAGTAAGAACACAATCCCACACCTTCCCATCCGATAAACATGATCAGGTAGTTGCCTCCCATCACTAGTAATAACATGGAGAATACAAAAAGATTGAGGTAGGCAAAATACCTCCCAAAGTGCTCAGTAGGTTCCTCATGCATATAAGATGTTGAATACACATGGATTAAGAAACCAACACCGGTGATGATCAACAGAAATAATGAGGACAACTGATCTGCCAGAAAAGAAAAAGGAATATGGATAGTATCATAACTTATAAAATCAAAGAGATTTACCACCTGGGTATTGCCTTTACGCACTGCCATGAAGATCAGCAGGCTTACAACAAAAGAAGCCAGGATCATGCTGCTTCCTACAATTCCAATCAGGGATTTAGACAGGAACTTTCGTCCCAAGCCATTAATTAAAAAGCCGATCAACGGAAATAATGGAACCAGCCAGGCAAGATGTAAAATTGTACTCATAATCAAAAGTCAGGTAAGAAATTTAAGTTTGATGTAAGAAACAATTAAGATCCGTTATTAATTCTTCAGCCGGTTCAAAAAATTTACATCAACAGAATGCGTATTGCGATATAACATTACAATAATAGCCAATCCTACGCTTACTTCCGCTGCCGCCACCACCATAATAAAAAAAACAAACAGTTGTCCATCAGTTCCGTTTGAAGTAAGGCCTGCAATGCTCTTGCTGGTAAATGCCAGGTAATGCATCTTGGAAAAAGCTACCAGCAACACGTTTACAGCATTCAGCATCAATTCAATACACATGAAAATGATAATGGAATTGCGTCTTGTTAATACGCCCGTAATTCCTATACAGAATAAAGCAAGTGAAAAAAAAATGTAATAATTGATTGGCATGATCCTGTTTTAAACTTAATATTCCTCAACCCCGAAGGAGGTGACAAGATTATAGAAATAGTATAAATCAATAATTGAACC